>JAKFUR010000042.1 GCA_021732585.1 Bacteriovoracaceae bacterium | reverse complement strand
GTTTCATATGCCTCGATGGTATCAAACGAAGGTTTTAGCGCCGAGGAAAAATAAAATCGCACCGCCCGCCAGCTCTAGGTATTTTTCTGGAAAATGGGCCATGAATCGCGAGGCCACAGCTCCGCCCCATGTCATGAGAAAAGCCACTAAACCGATCAATCCAATCGTGAACTCGGGATGATTGAGACGCACCAGGCCTACACCGGCCGCGAGAGCATCTAAACTGGTGGCCACGGCCAAAAGTAAATGAGCGTGGTGAGTCTCAGGAACACGAGGCAAGTCAGCTTCGTGCCAGGCATCCCACATGAGCTTCGCTCCTAGAGCGATAAAAACCACTCCAGCTCCCTGCTCGGCCCAATAACGCAAGAATTCCACTCTGGTGGCCAAGAGCCATCCGGTGATCGCCATGAGCGCTTGAAAACCACCAAACCACATGGCCAGTCGGAGTCCCGGACGGTGAGACTTATCTGGATGAGCAAGCCCAATAGCAAAGGCCACTGCAGCGGCATCCACTCCAAGAGCAAAGCTCAACAAAATTGCATCGAGAGAAAGCATGCTGACCTTTTGGTGTCGTTTGGTTATTCTGCCTTGAAGACTTTTTTAAATCCACGGAATTAGCTATGGCCCCTTTTCGCCAATTCGTTGCTCTCACTATTTTTATGACCTACGTCGTAATTCTCGCCGGCTCGATCGTGCGTGGAACGGGCTCAGGACTTGGCTGCCCGGATTGGCCGCAGTGTTTTGGGCAGTGGATTCCACCTGTCGATATTTCTGAACTTCCTGCTGACTACAAAGACATTTATAAAATCAACGGCAAAACCATTGCTGACTTCGATGCTTTCAAGACGTGGACAGAGTATCTCAATCGTCTGCTAGGTGCGGTGCTGGGCTTCATGATTCTGTGGATGTTTATCAAATCCTTTAAGCATCGTGACCGTGAGCCCGACTTGCCTTGGTACTGCGGCGGACTTCTGTTGCTTGTCTCCATTCAAGGCGGCATCGGCGCGCTGGTGGTATTCTCGCACTTGAAGCCGTTCATCATCACGCTTCACATGATCCTGGCGCTGCTATTGCTGTTCTGCTTGCAGGCGCTACGCAAGTACTGCGCTGATCTGGAAAACTTCGGCATCAACTTTCATGCTGATACAAAAAATCTTCCGCTCACCAAAGTTCTTATTGGTCTGGGCTTGGTGCAAATCGTACTCGGCACCCAGGTGCGCGAGACCGTGGATCACCTGATGAGAGATACCGGCGCGGCCACAGCAGAAACTATCGTGGATCAGCTGGGCTGGGTGTTCTACATCCACCGCTCGTTCTCATTAATCTTTGTGGGTGTGATGATCTGGGCGCTGGTTCGTTTGTATCGTCACGATGTGACTGGTTCAGGCTTCAAGCGCGGTATTTTGCTTTTAGTGTTCTTACTGGTGAACGTGGGCACTGGAATTGGCCTGAATTATTTCGGCTTCCCCACAACCCTGCAGCCCCCCCACTTGTTTGTGGGAGTGCTGAGTATGGGTCTGCTGTTTCAACAGTATTTGAATCAGAAGGGAACGTTGATCTCTTAAGGAACGATAAGAAGCTGACCGCCGACGTGAGCTGGGTGCATGTGGCACTTCATCTCAAACAGGCCTTCTTTGTCGGCTTTGAAAGTCACAACTTCCTTGATGCCTTTCTTCACAACTTTCATCACTTTAAAATCCGGAAGCATAAATCCGTGATCGCCTGATGGAACGTTGTTGATCAAGGTAATTTCCACCGTGTCGCCTTTCTTAGCGATAACCGTGCCTGGCAACCACTGCTTCACTCCGTCAGTCTCGTAATTAACGAGAGTAATCGAACGCTTGGCCTGGGCGAGAACACCCGTAGAGGCCACCAAAAGCAGACTCATTACTAATATTTTCATTTTGACCCCCTATAAAATTGTCGATCGCGCCATTGTCGCGCCAAAGAAGGCCTCAGGCAATGAATGAAACTTGCTCTTTACAGGCTTTTAGTTTACAAATTTTCTATACTTATCTCATCCGGGAGGACACATGGGTCAAGGTCGCAAGCAAAGCACGAAGAAAATGAACCAGCGCAAAGCGCAAGCTAAGAAAAAAAGCAAAATTCAAAAGAAGATTGCTGCTGGTAAAGCTGCTAAGAAAAAAGCTTAATTCGCCATTACTTCCACTTCATCGGTGGAAGAAAGGGCCCAAGGGACATTTCTTTTGGGCCAAGCGTTTTAAAAATCATCGCCGCTTTCGTTTCCCAAGAGCGGGCTTCCATAATCTTCAATCTCTCATTTATGTCTTCAACGAGAAACATGGTTGCGTAGCTCAATAAGCTTTGCGGATCTGTGAGCACTTCCTTAAATGTCTCAAGCTGACCTTCGCTGGGTACTTTTTCTTCTCCCCAACTTATCAATCCATCGTAGATGCACTCGCGAGCAAACTTCGTGCGCTCACTGAAAGCCTCGTTCTCGTCTTCCACTCGGAACTCATACACAAGATAAGGTTGCTCTTTCACCAACTCGCCGAGGCGACAACGGGTCTCTCCCGTCAGTGCAATCTCCATACGCCCGTCTTCATGCCGATTAAGCAGTTGCGGAACGCCAGCGTAACAAATGCGACTCGCGAGCTCACCATTGATAAGTGGCAAGACGGCAATAGGTGTTTCATGCTTGAGAGCATCGTTCACCATCTGCTGGTAGCGTGGTTCGAAAATATGAAACGGTAGGGCGACTTTAGGAAGCGTGAGTGAAGCAGGCAGCGGAAAAAGAAAAACGACAGGAGCGCGTCCCATACTAGAGTTCGCTCAGAGTTCTCACTCTGTTGACCAATGTGATCAGGATTTTTTTCATCCACTTCGGCTGGGCGGCCAACATCTTTTGATAATCTTTGTACTCGAGAACATGGAGCTGACAATCAGTCGCTGCACGCACAGTCGCTGAGCGAGGTTTTTGGTCAAGAAAAGAAAGCTCTCCTACGAGGCCACCTTCTTTGATCTTATTCAACACAACTTCACGGCTTTGCACTGAGCGCACCACTTCAAGCTCTCCTTGCAGGAGCCAGTAGATCTCATTGGATTTGTCGCCTTCTTTGATCAGGATATCACCCTTCTTAAGCAGCATGAGTAGTCCCCTTTGTTCTATTGTCGCTCGCAAGGCCAATCGCCTCAAGTCCTTAATTCTGCACTCCGATAATATTGTAAGGCTAAGAAATAAAAAGAATCTGGGAGGATTCATGTCGATGCACACACGCGCTTTTGGCGAGATGCACATCCTGATTTATGGGCAAGATCCACTTGTTCCCATGAAGCTCGAACAAACATTTGCGCAAGCACGTCCGGCCGATGAAATTCGTTTCGATTCTTTCGAGGATTATGATCAGGCCTATGATTTCGCCAAAGAAAACAAAAGCGTAGGCCTCGTTTTTCTTTTAGAGAATTGCGGCGAGATGGATTTGAATTCTGTTTATAAACAATTTAGCAAACTCGGCGAGCAGCAAGACACATGCTTTGGCGTTCTGATTCACAATGGTCAGGAAAGTTTCAAAGGCTTGCGTGCGATGAAAGACAACGATCATCTCATCGCCTACTACGATGTGAATGATTTGCTCGATGCAGATAAAGCCCCGTTTCTTTTGAAAGAAATTTGGGAGAAGTACCAAGAAGCTTTTGAGAAACAAGTCATCCCAAGTGCGCTCGCGCAAACGTATCGTTCTATGGCGCTGTTGCATGTGAACGAAGAAGAATTGAATTTTCGTCAGAGACTTTGCACACTTTTGACCGGCGAGATGAACGTCAGCTGGAAAGAAGGCTTCCTACTCAAGTGGCATCCGGTGCTTGAAGTGCTGGAGAAAGATGAAGGCAATGTTCTGCATGCCAATAAAACGCTAACAGACTACTACGCAGCGATCAAACCCGATGCGGGCATGAAAGATATTACTGCTGTGGCCAATGGCGAGATGGGTGTCGCGCAGAAGGTAGCAACGGCCACAACGATCTTGGGTGATGTGGCTCAGGCACAAGGGCTCGAGACTTTCTTGCAAGAGACGCTGGCGAATGTGAGTCCACGTTCGAAGGCCTTGCTTCGTACAATGAAGAGACATCAGGATCGCATCGTTGAGTTTTCGCAGACATCGACCAAGCAACAGGCGCCTCGCTTGTTGAAGGTGGTTTAGGATGGGGTTGCGAATTGTTCAGTATGATCCGAATGATCATCTTATCTCAGGTGTATTGACATCAGGAGTTGGTGACATTTTGGAAGCGGAGAAGGATATCTCGGCAGCGATTTCTCTTGTTCTACAATGGAAAGAGAAAAGCAATGTCTACGCTTACGTTGACGGCAAACAAGGCAAGGCGATTAGAGCTGCTCTCGACGTTGACCATGAGGAAAGAGTTGCAACTCAACTTTTCTTCATATTTGACAGCGAAGTAAGTCTATCAAAAGGCAATACCCTTTTTGCAAAGATCAGTGCTTTCGAATCATGCTTCGAGATGGAAGTTTCAATCCTCGATCACTGGAAAGAGGGAGAGAACTTCGTCGCTTGTACTGAAATCCCGACGAAGCTTAATCGCCTCAAGACACGTTCGAGCTCGAGAAACAAACAAAATACAAAAAAGAAAGCAACGATTTGGATTGATGAACATGAAGTTGATTGCTCAATAGACTCAATCGCCTTCAACAGTGTCGTTGTGGACATGAAATTACAGCTTGGTCAGCAGTTAAAGATCACTTTAGGGAAAAGCACTTTTTCCTGCTCCTGCATCAGACTTTTAGAAAATTCATCTGTTCTTCAAATACAATTCGAAAACGATGAAGAGAACGGCATTTTCATGGCTGAATATCTTGCAAATCAAATGCCGACGTTAGAAACGCGGTCGAAGCAAGACCTAGAAGCTGTTTTTGCGGCTTTCATTAAAAGCGGTTTTTTTGGGAATTTCTCCCCCGACAGTGATCCAAACGAACGAAAAGAACAGGTTTTATCTACTTGGAAGGCAATGGAGAAAGTTGAACATCGTTATAATTACGACATGTGCTTGGTCAAAGGTGGCCAGCCTGTTGGAGCAAGTAGTCTAACAATGGGCTTACTAGAAAGTGATCTTGAGCATTGGATATTTCATCAGTTATGTAGCATCAAAGAAGAAACAAATATCGAAGAAACTGGCAGTCTATATACATGGAGAGCAGAGTATCTTCTTGGGAGAAAAGCTAACATTAACTCTGTCGTCTGGTTTCGCTCGCAGAGTAGATGGATTGAAAGAATATACGTTAAAATGTCCATCCTTTCAAAACAAAAAGGCAATGTAGTGGCCTCAAATGTCTATGATTACTTACACACTAGAAGCGAGCGCCAAAGACCAAAATCAGGCAAAGTGCTGACATACGGCTCAACCCCAAGAGCATTCGTCAAAATAAATGAAACCCTCGCAGCAGGAGGGCCTGATTACTTACATGCTAATCGAAATATGAACATTGTTATCAGTCGAGATGGTGACTTGGACTCAATTTTAGAAGCTTGTGACACTATTTGTGATTTATTGAATGTATCGACTCTTCACTTCCGTCTAGATACATCAGATAGAACTGTCGTCGAAAAACTTCCTAACATAAAAGAGCAATCTGGTTCAGACCGTAGAGCCGAAATTGTTAAAGATGGCCTTAGAGATTTAATTAGCTGCGTACAACATTCAGTCGCTGTAACTGAAAAGAAAAACAGAGCAGGATGAATATCTGGAAAAAAACCTGGAGTATCATCAAAATCGTATTACCTGCGATTATGATTATGCTTACTCTCCAGCAAATTCCCGATTTTTTCGATTCTATCTTTGCTAAGAAAGTTTCAATAACTGAAGCTGAAGGTCCAAAGTACTTATTAAATATTGAAAATCTCTCCCCTGGCGACTACCTTGTATCACTAGGTCGTCCACGGGCACACTGTGACATCTTGCTTGATCAGCAAAAAATCTTCATAGGAAAATCTTCTGTTCACGATGTTAGGTCAAACCTTCTCGCCTCTGCTGGCTTTAAAAAGAATGACTTTAATAAAGCAATTACTGTCGACTGCGATCACTATCAGTCCGGCTTTGGCAACAGACTTAGCTTTAAACCTAAAATCTATAGCTACAACCAAGGTATGGTCGCTCACTTAATGAGAGCATCCATTGAGATACTTGTAGGGCCTGTCAGCAGCCTAATTTTGCTAATCGTTTCTTTGATTCATTTCTTTTCAGCACAAGACCGATTAAAAAGCCGTTCTGTGGTTTTTTTAGTCTACGCAGTTATTTCATTTATCTACTCCGTGTCGTTGGCGTACTACACACGTCTCTTCTTGGATGGAATGCTGGCCTCCCAGCTTCACGTCACATTGAGATTTGTCTTTTCTCTCGGATTCAATTTCATCATAAATCCTGACTTTTCGAAAAGACGAGTTCTCGTAGGTATGCACTTTGCCTGCATCCCACTTTCATTCATAATTGGCACTGACACACATTCCTTAGAAATGTTTTATCGTATTGCGTACCTGCTCTTCCCTGTATCAACTTACATCAGCTTTCTTGATCTTATTAAGAAGAACTCTCAGTCAAGAATCGTCTTTTTCATGCAGTCCATTGCTTTAAGTTGGGCGATAGCTCAGTCTTTCGATTTTATCAAACTCAATACGAACGTGGGTTTCTACGCTGCTCCACTTTTTCTCATGCTCGTTTCCGCATTCCTTGCTTATAAAGTAATTAACGATATTAAACTTAGAATGCTGTCAGAAACGCTTGGGAATCAAGTTCATCGAATTACCCATGACACGAACTCTGTCGAAAAAATGATTCTCGACTCTATCGCTGAGATAAACAGGCTCGACAGCAGGATATTGGTTACCGCCTCTATTGATGGCTTCCTATTGTCTCGGTCTAGCAAAGCAGGAATAAGTCGTTATGTTTTGCCTGAAGCATCAGAGGCTGAACCAAATACATCATCAGAAATCCAATACCTCGACTTTGTAGTTAGCGACGTCATTTCATTTAAGATCTCAGTACCAGCCATTATGCCACCTTATGTCGTGCATGAGGTCATTGATATCCTTGAATCAACACGATCTGCTTTCTCTAGTGCTGAGAAGACCATGCTTAGTACGACTGCCTCAATGAATTCGTCATTGTCAAAGCTGCGAACATTGATGGGCGAAGGTGTGCACGATCGCTTCATCGGTGCAATTTTCGTAGACATTGTCGATTACTCTAAGTATGCCGAAAGCATTGGTAATGCTTACACAACATTCATCTCAAACATCGTCATCTCAAGAATGATAACAGAGCTATCTAGTGAAGCTTTGCCTGAAGTCGTCAGAGGCGATGAAGTTCTCTTTATTGTTACTCAAGAAACTTGTTTGTCACAAAGCCCAGCATTGGGAATAAACGCATTTCTTGGAAAGCTTTTCACTTTCATTTCAAAAGATATCCCTGCAATCTGTCTTGAGCATGGTTTCCCAAAATCTGAATTCCGTGTCGGTTTCACTGCTGGTGATGGAACCCTTGTTGTAGATAGCATTCAAGTTCGAACATCTGGCGACCATATTAATCGTGCTAAACGTCTACAAGATGCCTGTAAGAAAAATGAAATCTGGACTGATTCAGCAACAATCGCACTATTAAAGAGTTCTAATCTTATTGAACTCTCGCGGTCACAAATTGTCGTCAAAAAGAACATCATCGAAGCCGTCAAAGTCGGAGTGAAGCGTGCAGCCTGAAAACGAAGCCACCGGTCTTCTTTACGGCGTCGCTTCGGCCATCTTGTTCTCCATCATGGCCATCGCCAGCCAACAGCTCCCAGCTACGATTTCATCATCACAGATCTCGACCTTCCGCGGTCTATTCACCGCCATCGCCCTATTCCCCTACGCTCTCCCACATTTAAAAAAGCTCCTCGACTTCAAACTCGCCCGCTCCGTCTGGATTCGCTCCATCTCAGGCGGCATTGCCGTCATTTGCTATTTTTTCAATCTCGAATTCTCAAGTGCGGCTGACGCCAAGGCCATGGCCAACACCAACCCATTCTACGTCGCCATCTTTGCTTGGTTTCTCTACCGCGAACGCCTCACTAAATTCGAATTCGTCGGTCTCATCATTCTTCTCTACGGCGCCTGGCTCCTCGCCTGGAACATGAACCAGGACGACAGCGGCCTACAATGGATAGTCGGCAACGTCGGCTCGTTCTTCACCGCCATCGCCTTCTTGTCACTCAAGCGCGCCTCCGGAAAATTTCCCACCTTCGTTATCGTATTCACATTCGGCGTAGCTGTTGCCCTCGTCTCAGCTGCCACACCCGGCAACTGGGCCCTGCCCAACGCCATGGAATGGATGTGGCTCATTCTCGTCGGCGCCACCGGCCTTGGCGGCCAGATATTTCTCACCTACTCCTACATGAATCTCAAGAACACCGTCGCCTCCGCACTCACTCTCCTGCAGAGCTTGCTTCTCATCGGCTACGATCTCGCCTGGACCGGCCGCCTCGACAGCGGTGTTGGCCTCTGGGGCAACATGCTGATTATGATTGGAATGTCGTTGATGATATTGTGGAAGAAAAAACCGATTCCTGCACCAGCAGCAGTTCTACAAAGCCCTCAAGCAAAAACCTAAGGGTATCTCTAACACAACACGAAACCGCCGGCGGAAGTGAATCTAAAGAACAGCTAAAGAAGAACTCTCTTATACTTCACAATCATTCTTCTATTCGGCACCTTCGTAAAAAGTGTCCGAAGAGATTCTAGGAATGCGAAGTATTCACTATAGCTTAATTTTTTTCTTAATGGCTTCAAGCTCATCTCCTTTTCCAAAAAGATCAGCGTAGTTTTTCACTTTCTCCCAATCGAGCATTGGGTCCTGAAGCAAAAATTGAATATCGGCTTTGTCTTGATACTCCCGAGACGCATCATTGCTCATGGCCTGAATTTTGAGACCGATGATGTCCTCGGCTTTAAGGCATCTGATGCCTAGTTCTTTGATCACGGAGGCATTTTTCATCATCTCGCGGCTAATGGGTCTGCGCGCCAACAGAATGTCGAGATAGCCTAAACCTGTGAACTGAAGAATTTCTTCAGATTCGTGAACTAATTTAAAACCACTCTTCAATAAAAGGTCTTTGGCCTGGTCTTTGTGTGCTTCATCGATAATAAGATCAACATCGCTGGTCGCACGGTCTAGTCCATAGTTAACAAGTGCTAGCCCGCCAATCAAGGCATGATCGATGCAAGCATCTGAGAAAAGGTCATGTACGAGTAGCAACGTTTTACGAAGTTCCATCTGAACTAATTATAGCTCGGTTGCGTCAAGTGCTGCAAGCTCCCTAAGAACCGATTCGCTAACACTATTGAATTTAAGAAAAGTTCAGACGTTTCCACTAGTGGAAACGTCTGTAAGATTTCGCATTTTTTGGAATCATTCCCTTGGCGTGCGGCCTTCCATCATTTTGCCGATATATCCTTGCATGTAGCCCGTCACCGCGTCTTCCTGCTGCTTCTGCAATCCATTGATGAACGCCGTGGCTAGCAACACCGTCTCAGACTGGCTCGGCAAACGCTCGCCCGTCAACGCCGCTAAGGCATCTTCGTAACCGACAGACGTCATCACATAATCCGGACGCACAGGATAGAACAATGAACTCAACACATGGTTGCGCTCAACTCGCACCAAATGATCGGGGTGACTCGAGAGAATGCGCTCAAGCGACGTTGAACTTCCACCGCCCGCTTCTTTATTAAACACTTCAAACATATCGCCAATCCCGCGCGGATGGTAACCCGCCAACAAGGCGTACTGCGAGCCGATGCGGTCGGCCTCCATTTCCTGCTCGCGGCCCTTGCTGAGCAAACGCAACTGCGCGCCAATCAGCGTTCCGACACCAATCATCGGCAAGATAACTTGTTTTACTTTGTCTTCAGTCACCGAGGCCCACACCTGCGCAATCAACATCACCGTCACAGCGGCGGTCAGTGTTTTGAGAGTACGAGTCATGCCACGAGTTCCGTGACGGGCCGTCACGTGTGCCCACTCATGGCCAAGCACACCCATGAGCGCCGATTCAGACGGTGATTTTTCCATCAAACCGCGAAACACAAAAACGTAACCACCAGGCAACGCAAACGCATTCAACACATCCGCATTGATCACGCGCACTTTCGGACGCAAGTTCGGCATATCAGAATTTTGCGCAATCAGATCCATCTTCTCTTGCATGTAAACAGTGGTTGGATGATCGATCGGTAAAATTTTGTCGCCGTTCTCTTTAATAAATGAAACCGCATACTCGCGGCCCATGCGTTCGTCGTCCGCCATGCTAAACCAGTTACTGCCATCATCAATGCTGCGATGACCGACACCATAGGGCGAATACTCAGCGCTGTCTTTACCACCGCAATCAGCAAGATTTTTAAGAGAGGTGATATCAATCTCTAAGAGATCACCCTGCTTGGATGAACGGAACACATTCGAGCAATCAATTTTAGCGTCGAATTTCTCGGTCTCAACTTTGAGTTCATGCCCGCTAAAACCATTGCCTGGTTTAATCGTACCCTTCACGCGGAAGGCTTCCGACTCTTCTTCACGAAGATTCGCCTTAGAGATTAAACGTAAATCAGTTTTTACACCTTTCACATCTTCGGCTTTTTTCAAGGTGATGACGTTTTCACCTGGTACAAGTGTCGCCAAATCGATGGTGTGGAATGTCTTAGGAAACATCCCCTTGGTGAGCTCGAATTTACCCTGTAATTGTCCCTGTAAATCAGGCGAGATTTTGACCCGTACAAGCTTCGTTTTAGCCGCTTCAGCTAAAGCAGGAAGGAAGAGGGCCAGGGCCAAGGTACTCGCAACTAGACGACGCATGTCGACTCCTTAGACAGATCCGGCAAGGCCAAAGCCCTAAAATCCGGACCAAAGTTCGGTTTATACCGTACTAAGGAGCAAGGCCCGTGCCGGCCCTGCTAGAGCTCGATTTCGACTTTTTCGAGCTTTTTCTCTTCCCAAGAAACCGGCCACTCGACTCGTTCTTGGCGACAATCGGCCCAATCCTGCCAAGGATTGCGACCTTCTTTTTGATCGTAGCGCGTATTGAGTCCTGGCAAACCCAACCAAATCTGCGGGAGTTGATCCATCACCACAATCAGACGCTCAGAGGCCCCGGCGGTGTGCTCAAAAACTTTGCGATCCTCATTCCATTTTGACGTTCCAGGATCGACCGAATGTTTATCTCCGCGTGTAGGAATCTCTGGTGAATAAACCCAGTCTTTGCGTCCCGATAAATGCGCAAAGGGATTGAGATGCACATCCCGCCACTCTTTGCCGGCAAGTTCCTTAGTGGCTTGCTCAAAGGCTTCGCGAGTTGCCTTCACCCACTCAGGATGATTCTCAATGCCGAGGCGCCAGAAACCGATTTCAGCGACTTCTAATTTGTCGTAACTCAAATCCAAGGTACGACGATAAATCGGACATACTTTGCAATCCAAAGACGCCACTTGATCCCAGCGCTCTAAATCTTCCAACCAGGTTTTTTGTGCCTCAGAAAGTGAAACGTCTTTCAT
>JAKFUR010000155.1 GCA_021732585.1 Bacteriovoracaceae bacterium | reverse complement strand
CACAGGAAAAGCTTTTGCCTCCTGTCGTGCCTTAAGTTATATTGGGCCCGAATCAATCAAAGGAAAATCCCGAATGAAGCTCAAGAATATCGCCGTGGTGGCCCACGTCGACCATGGTAAAACCACGCTCGTCGACGAACTACTCAAACAATCAGGTCTTTTCTCTGCTCACGAGCAGACGACTGAACGCATGATGGACTCAGGCGAGCTTGAAAGAGAGCGCGGGATTACCATTCGTGCCAAAAACTGTGCGTTCCGTTGGAACGAAACCAAAATCAATCTCTTGGATACTCCTGGTCACGCCGATTTCGGTGGTGAAGTTGAGCGTTCTTTGATGATGGTCGACGGTGTTCTTTTGTTGGTGGATGCCTCTGAAGGTCCTTTGCCACAAACTCGTTTCGTTTTGACCAAAGCTCTCGAGCGCGGAATCAAAATCGGCGTGTTCATTAATAAAGTTGACCGCCAAGATGAGCGTATCGATGAAGTCCGCAGTGAAGTCGAAGATCTTCTTCTCGAAATCGTCGCGCAAATCGATAAAGACGTAGATCTTGATATCCCGTTCTACTACGGCTCTGGTCGTAACGGTTACGCCTCTAAAGACAAAAACCGCCGCGAAGGTGACATGAAGCCTCTCTTGGACTTCTTTACCAGCGACTACTACCCAGAAACGACCTTCGACAAGAATGGCTCACTGCAATTGCTTGTGACTAACTTGAGCTACTCAAACTACCTCGGTGCTTTGATGGTCGGTCGTATCCAGCGCGGTGTGATTCATAATTCTAAGCAAGCGATGTGGGTGGGACGTGAAGGCACTAAGCCTAAGGCGTTTAAGATCACAGGCGTTCAAATCTTTGAAGGTCTTGGTATGGCGTCAGTAGAGACTGCTGAAGCCGGCGAAATCGTCATCATCTCAGGTTTTGAAACGGGCGACATCGGTGACACCATCACTGATCCGCAGAATCCAGAAGCCTTGCCACGTATTGAAGTTGAACCACCTACGGTTTCCGTGCAGGTTTCAGTTTCTACCTCTCCGATGTCTGGTCGCGAAGGTGAATACCTCACCAGCCGTCGCTTGGAAGAATTCCTCTTGGCCGCTGTTCGTACGAACGTGTCTTTGAAATTCTCTCCTACTGAAGATCCAAAAGTTTTCACCATGAAAGCACGTGGTGAGTTGCAAATCGCCGTGGTGTTCGAAGAAATTCGCCGCCAAGGTTTCGAGCTTATGATTGCTCGTCCACAGGTCATCATGCGCGAAGTCGATGGCAAGTTGGAAGAGCCGTATGAGCGTTTGGTGCTCGATGTTCCAAACGAATCTACCGGCGTGATCACCGAGAAGCTCGCTGTTCGCAAAGGTATGATGGCGAACATGATGAACTACGGTGACGGTCGTACGCGTATGGAGTTCGAAATTCCATCACGTGGTTTGATCGGTTACCGCTCAGTATTCTTGACCGACACTAAAGGCCAAGGCCTTATGTCGTCATACTTCCTTGGATACCGCCCGCACGTTGGAAAAATGCTCGGCCGAATTAACGGTGCCTTGGTTTCTGACCGTGCTGGTAAAACAACTCCCTACGCACTCTTCAACTTGCTGGCTTCTGGTAAGCAGTTCGTTAAGCCAACGGAAGAAGTGTACGAAGGAATGGTTGTTGGCGAGCACACTCGTCCGAACGACTTGAACCTTAACGTTTGCCGCGAGAAGCATTTGACGTCAGTTCGTACGGCCGGCAAAGACGAAAACATCATTCTTCCACCCACTCCACACCGCACTCTCGAGTGGGCCTTGGACTGGATTGATGAAGACGAGTGGGTAGAAGTAACCCCGAAAAGCATCCGTATCCGTAAGAAAGAACTGAATTCTAGCAAACGTACCGTCGTCCGCTAGAAAAGCTCAAGTATTGAGACCTCCTGCCGATAAGTCTGGCAGGAGGCCTTTTATGAAATTCATGTCATTTATGTTCGCTTTGTTCTGCGCCACCGCCGCTTTGGCGAAGACGGATGCAGGTCTGTTCAATCAGGCGATCCGCGAAGGGATCAAACAAGAAGTTAAAAAAGATGGCGTAGTTTATAAGGGCACAGCAAGCCGTGCACCAGCATCAGTTGAACCGACTCAGACTGAAGTTATTCAAAATGAGCAGAAGTCGCTGGATAAGGTTGAGAAGCACTATAAGCAGTTAGGTCGTCCGAGCTGGTAATGGCCTTATGTTAAAATGAAAACAAAAGAACAAGAAAGTTCTGAAAATCTTGCAACGTTTTTCAGGGGAGCAGCGTCACTTTATACCGTGGCGCTTTTTTTGCTTTTTGGCGTCTGCGATGCATTGTTCTACTCTCATCACTCAAAAACATTTTGGATACTCCGCATCGTTGTCGTCATTTCAATTCTTGTGAGTCGAGAACTCGTAAAGAGAGTGGGCGACAATAGCTTTTATCGAATGCAAACCATTTGTACGTTTCCTTTCATTGTTGGTTCAAGCGCGATTGTATGGATGGTTTTTACCATACGTGATCACTCGTCAGCTTACTGGGGAGGCTTGGGGATCATCTTGACGGCACTCTCTACGGGGTTTTCTTTTTCCCGTTTTTTTTATGCGCTTATTTCCGGCTACATCCTCTTGGCCTTTGGTGTCTTCGCTGTTTGGTATTACGTTGAAACGGGATATCTGCAGATTTTTCTCCAGTACATATTTTTGATCGCGATCTCAATCGCAGGCTCTGTCGGAAGGTGGTTTTACAATCGACTGGAACGAGACGAATACGCATCGCGCGCCCAGCTCAACCATGAGCTTCTTCATAGAAGCAGAATCATTGAGAAGAAGACGGACGAAGCGACCAGGTTGAGGAGCTTAAGCCGCCAGTTTAGTCCCCGCTTGATTGAGTGCATCGAGCAAGGATTGGTAGATATCTCGGCCCCGCAGGAGCAGCGAGAGATCAGTGTTCTCTTTATTGATATTAAGGACTCTACGCGAAAAGTACTGTCGATGCCCCCTGAGGATACCCAGAAGATCATTACCATGTTCATGTCTGACGTCATGGGAGTCATGAACAAGCATGACATGACAATTGATAAATTTGTAGGAGATGGAGTCATCGGTTTTACCAATGCTCCCCTCGCACAAGAAGACTACGTGAAGCGATCAATCCTGTGTGCGCTTGATATCTGCCACCTTCTAGCTGAAAAGGCAGACGTCTACGAAGAACTTTGGGGAAGCCGGTTTGAGTTCCGGATTGGGATGGCTTCGGGGATAGCGTCAGTAGGTTTCTATGGCGATGAGCAAACAATCAAGACGTACACGGCACTTGGAATGGTTATCAACTTGGCCAACCGTATGAATGGTAAAGCTCCTGTGAACGGTATTGTGATGACGGGAGAGATGAGGGAAGAGCTTAAGAAACAGGACTCAGACTTGTATAGCAAATTGACCTGGGAGCTTTTGCCGCCTCAAACCCTTAAAGGATTTGAAACGGCAAAAATTGAAATCTGGGACTGTCGTCTTATTTCATCAGCTTCGTAAGAATATCGATGGGGAACGGGAAGAACGTCGTCGTGTTCCCACCATTGCTTGCGATCTCGCGCATGGTTTCAAGATAACGAAGGGTGATACCTTCTTTCTGAGAACCCAAAACAGCAGCTGCTTCCGAAAGTTTCTGAGATGCCATCAACTCACCTTCGGCAGAAATGATCTTCGCACGCTTCTCACGCTCGGCTTCGGCTTGTTTCGCCATCGCACGTTGCATTTCAAGTGGAAGGTCGATGGCTTTCACTTCAACGTTAGTGACCTTGATACCCCATGGCTCAGTCAAATCATCAAGGATTTCTTGAAGTCGGCCGTTGATCTTGTCACGTTGAGCGAGCATCTCGTCGAGTTCGTACTGACCGATCACAGAGCGCAAGGTGGTTTGTGAAATCTGTGCCGTCGCGTGGAAGAAGTTCTCAACGCTGATGATTGCTTTAGATGGATCAGAGACGCGGAAGTAAACCACGGCGTTCACTTTCAAAGTCACGTTGTCTTTTGTGATGATGTCTTGGGCCGGAACGTCCATGGTGACGAGGCGAAGATCGACTTTCACCATTTTCTCCAGACCAGGGACCAAGATGATCAGGCCAGGACCGCGCGTTCCGTTGTACTTACCGAGACGGAAAATAACGCCGCGTTCGTATTCGTTCAGAATTTTGAAAGTGCTGAATAGAATACCTCCAAGAATGAAGACAAACGGCAAATAGCCAATAAATTCCATAGGTGCTCCCTTGTTTATAATTTAGAAATTTCTAGTAACAATCCGGCCGCTTGCTGCTGTCCCACTTTTACGCGATCACCAATAGACAACTCAACAGCACTACGGGCCTTCCAAATAACACCACCGACTCGAACTTGATAAAGATAAGATGTTCCCTCAAGGCCATGAGCGCGAATGACTTCACCCTCTTGCTGAGACTGATCAAAAAAGCGCTGCTTCTCTGTGCGATGGCGGGCCAGGAACCAAGCGATGACCCCAAGAGAAACAACGATGCCGCCTAACGTGGAGGCGATCACAGAGTATTGTACGGTCATCCAACCATCTTCATGGCGATACAAAAAGAGTGAGCCGGCAGTGATACATCCCAGACCCGCTAGGGCCAGCAGTCCATAACTGGTGATGTAGATTTCCAGGACAAGCAACACGACGCCTGCAATAAGGAGCGACATGGCGCCGAAGTTAAGCGGGAGAACTTGGAAGGCGATACCGGCCACAAGCAAACACAGCACACCAATTCCACCGGCCATAAAGCCACCGGGTGCTTGAAACTCGAAATACAACAAGGCCGCACCGAGAATAAACAGGATGTAGGCCGTCGATGGGTTTGCAAAAACATTAAGCAACTGTTGACCTGCATCCATTTCACGAATTTCGGTTTCAACTATCGGCGCAAACTTAAGCAGGCGCTTTTGTCCTTGAATGGTCACAGTCTTGTCTTGATAGAGAGCACGAATGCCATCGAGCGACGTCACGGTTCCGTCCGTGATTCCTTTTTTGGCGGCATCCGCATCAGTGAATGATTCGGCTGTGGCGACCATACTAACAAACGCCTCAGCGTTCCGACCCCGCGTGGTCGCGAGTGAGCGCACAAGAGCGGTGAGATCGTTCACGGCCTTCGCACGTCCGTCGCTTTCTTTGATATCTTCGCCAAGGCCTACAGGAGTGGCGGCGCCAATATTGGTCCCGCGATTCATGACAAGACCATGGGCACTGCTGGCAATAATCGCTCCCGCACTGGTCGCGGAGGCACCTTCCGGCGTGACCCAAATGACGACGGGGCGAGTGGATTTTCCAATAGCGGTGATGATGTCTTTGGTGGTGCTGACCAGGCCGCCAGGGGTGTTGAGCTTAATGACAAACAGTGTACTGTCAGTAGCTGCGGTGCGAGTGAGCTCTGTTTGCAGGTAATTGGCCACAGCGGGGTTGATGGTGGCATCAACTTCGAGCACAACTATACGGTCCAGGGTCAAGTCTGTGATGGGATCGACTCCGGCCCGAAGGTCGGAGAGGACAAGGAGAGACAACATCGCTACAATAAATGACCTTATCATGAGAGGACTTTAATCTCTCCGTGCGGCATCCGTAAAAAGGAATTCTAGTTGTGGCTACGCGTAAATTAACCTTTTATCGAGCGGCCATCCTTAACCCTAAGGATGATAAGACCTGTGAGTTTTGGGCGGACGGTGTGCTGGTGTCTGAGACCTCTTCTAAGGGCATCTCACGCATTAAAGAAATCCTCCCGTACCGGGAGGCGTGCGAAAAGTACGTGGAAGATTTTGGTCGCTCCAATCTTTTTGAATACCGCCAAGGTGTCATTGTTCCTGGTTTCTTTGATATGCATTTTCACTGGGTACAAGATGATGTGCGCTTAATGCCTAAAGATTCGCTTTTGCAGTGGTTAGACAAATACACTTTTCCTACGGAAGCAAAGTACGCTTCTAAAACCTACGCTCGTGCACATGCTAAAAAATTCTTTAAGCGCTTAACCAGTGTCGGAACTCTGGGCGGGGCCTGTTACAGCTCTGTCCATGATCATGCACTTGATTTTGCCATGAGCGAAGTGAAAGGCGATATTCTCATTGGGAATGTGTTGATGACAATGCAGTCGCCGAAGTCGCTCCAGCAGACGAGCACTGAAGCGATTAAAGCCGCTTTGAGAGGAATGCGTAAATACAAGCACCGCTATGTGCTGACACCGCGATTTGCCATTGCCACAGATCCGCACACGATGAAGACCACTGCGCTTGAGGCGAATCGCCGCAAAATTTTCAAGCAGTCTCACTTGAGCGAGACGCCGGCAGAAATTAAGTACGTCATGGAACTCTACAAGCAGTTTCCAGCTTATAAGAGTGCCAAGAGTTATACGGAGATTTACCATCGTGCGGGCATGCTGGGTGTGCGCTCTCTCATGGGTCACGCGATCCACTTGAAGCCCACTGAACTGAAGCTCCTTAAGAGTACCAAAACGGCTTTAGTTCATTGCCCCACATCGAACGCTCCATTAAGAGAGCAGGGCCTAGGCTCAGGCCTCTTTGATTTTGGTAAGATTGAGCGCCAAGGTATTCGTTGGGCGCTGGGGAGTGATATTGGCGGCGGGCCATTCTTATCCATGCTCGATGTGATGCGCTCGTTTGTGCAACAACACGCAAGACGTGGTCGTCGCCAGGCCACTTTTGTGAAAAGTCTTTACCGCTCTACCTTAGCAGGTGCAGAGATTTTAGGTGTCGATCACAGGACGGGTAGTCTCGATGTGGATAAAGAAGTGAATTTCGTGGTGCTTAAAGGGCCACCGGGGAAATTTAAAGATCCGGAAACAATCTTGAAGCAGTTGATTGGGCAGACGAAAGTCAGGTCCCAATATGATAAACAAGTGTTGGCCACTTATTGGCAGGGCCGCGCCCTCTAAGAAAAGATTCACCGATGTCGCAAGTGCTTTACATAGATGATGAGCCCGATATTCTCGAATTAGCCGAGATCTATTTCTTAGAGAAAGGAATCAAAATCCAAACAGCGAAAGACGCTCAAACTGCGTTGAAGCTCTTTAATGAGAAGTCTTTTCCCATCGTGATTTCTGATGCCCGTATGCCGGGAATGAAGGGCACTGAATTGTACCAACTTCTACGCTCTCAGCACGACTTTCAAGGGCATTTCATTCTGGTTTCGGGCCATTATGAATCCCATGAGACAGACGCAGTTCTAGCGGGCATTACCCTCGTGCTTACAAAACCTATCGATTTCGACGAATTGATCAACACTGTGGTCGATTTACTTAAGGCCTAATTTCTTATCATCCAGCTCCAGACTAATAGGGCAGTGATCTGACCCCATCACATCAGCGTGAATTTGTGCCTTTTTAACAGCAGTCATGAGTTCTTCAGAAACAAAGAAATAGTCGATACGCCAACCGATGTTTTTTTCACGACAGCCCGGGCGATTGCTCCACCACGTGTAAGCGCCTACTTCTTTGGGATTAAAATGGCGAAAGACATCAACCATTCCGTCTTTTTGAAATTCATCGAGCCACGCCCGCTCATTGAGTAAGAAGCCCGTGGTGTTTTTGTTGCTTACAGGGTTCGCTAAATCTATAGGGTGGTGAGCGGTGTTAAAATCGCCGGTGATGATCACGGGCTTAGTCTTTCTTAAGAGCTTCACTTTTTTCTGAATAGCCGCACAGTACTCCATTTTAAATGGCACGCGTGCATGGTCTCTTTGGCCGTTGGGAAAATAACAATTCAGCAAATAAGCCCAACCCAAATCGTGGATAAGAGTGCGTCCTTCTGAGTCGTAAAGCTTTATTTCAAGTTTTTTCGTGTCAACAATTTTTTGTCGACTCCAGGTAGCGACACCAGAATAACCTTTCTTATCGGCCACGGTGCTGTGCAGTTTAACGCGCGGTAAGTTTTTCACGTCCTCAGGGAATTGCTCCTCTGAAGCGCGGGTCTCCTGTAGACATAAGATATCAGGAGAAGTCGTAGTGAACCATTCAAGAAATCCCTTCTTGTGTACAGAGCGGATGCCGTTGACGTTCCACGAAAAAAGCTTCAACCGTTTTTTCCCATTGCTTAATTTTTGCTGAAAGAGGTTAGAATGGTTCTACCAATTTTTTTGGGGATGATGAATGACATTCCAAAAAAAATGACTAGAATCTGCTTTCGCCCAACAGAAAGTTTCCAGGAGTGGCCATGCGCTGTTTTAAAAATATTGCTCAGTTAATTCGTTCTCGTCGCATGAATCACCCTAAGGGTTACTCGCAATCTGAGCTCTCACATTTGCTCGGCTACAAAAATGGCCAGTTCATTTCAAACGTAGAGCGCGCGCTCTGTAATATCCCATTGAAGATGTTGAAGCGCGTTTCTGAAGTGTTGGACATTCCTTCTGAAGAATTGAAAGGCGCTATCCTTAAAGACCAAGAAGAGACGCTTAATAACTACCTCTACAATCAAAAGCCTTCTAAGAAAGAGAAAGAAACCACAGCTACTGCGGATCTTAAGAAAGTGGCTTTGGAGACTGAACTCTCTGCCACCGGCACTGACGGCCTCTAGAAAACTCACGATATGTACTTATAAAAAAGGCTCCTTTCGGAGCCTTTTTTATTTGGATGCTTTGTAAGCCTCATAGTCGGCATAGGAGCCTGAGGTTTCTTCGCGGTCCTTCTCATAAGCTTTAAAAGCTTCCATCTGAGCAGGAGTAATATGCGGGTCTTGGAATTCACCTTCAGCGGAAACAGGCTCGGCCATGGCCGGCATATCGCGATTGCCTGAGTAAGTGAGGTCCAGACGGTAGCGTTCGACGTGATTAAGGAGAGCTTCTTTTTGGAGTGGATTGAGGCGCTCTTCAAAGCGGCGCAGTTGCTCAATAGTGCCAAAGAAGTTCTTTTCTAAGCGGCGACGATGACGACCTTCATCGCGGTTGAAATCTTCATAATACTTACGACGATTGGTCAGGTGCTGCTCGAGGAGGTTGAGATACTTCTGAACCACTTGAGCAGGCGAGAGCGGACGTCCTGAGCGACGACGACGTGAGCGGCGCTGTCCACCACCGCCACCTTGACCTTGAGGAGCTGCGCCTTGGCGGTTTTGACCGTCTCCAGGACCGCGTGGGCCTTGATTTTGAGGGCCTCCTCCACCTGGACGGCGAGGGCGACGATTACGGTTGTTGGAATTCTGGACCATAACTCACGATGCTATTCTTGGGGCCTTCTATTGTCCAGGAATTGAACGGATAAAAGACTCACACTACGCTCCGCGCGTCTCGTATAATGGCGAGCAAATTCAATCTTGGAGGACTTCCATGTCTAAAAAACGCGTTAAAGTTGCTGTTACAGGCGCCGCTGGTCAAATCGGTTATGCCTTGTTGTTCCGTATCGCTTCAGGACAAATGTTTGGCCCAGAAACTGAAGTTGAGTTGCAGCTCCTCGAGCTTGAGCAAGCTCTACCGGCGCTTAAGGGTGTCGCCATGGAACTCGAAGACTGCGCATTTCCATTGCTTCGTAACATCGTCATGTCATCAGACGTGAACGTGGCTTTCAAAGATGCCAACTGGGTTATTTGCGTAGGTTCAGTTCCACGTAAAGACGGCATGGAGCGCGCTGATCTCTTGAAAATCAACGGCGGCATTTTCACAGCTCAAGGTAATGCGGTTGAGAAGAGCGCTGCCAGCGATGTGCGCGTGTTTGTAGTGGGAAACCCATGCAACACCAACTGCTTGATCGCTATGAACAACGCTAAAGGCATTCCTGCTGATCGTTTCTTCGCCATGACTTCATTGGACGAAAACCGCGCGGTGACTCAGCTTGCACAAAAAGCGGCTGCACCGGTGACCGCTATCAGCAATATGACGATCTGGGGTAACCACTCTGCGACTCAGTACCCTGACTTCTTCAACGCTAAAATCAATGGCAAGCCGGCCACTGAAGTCATCACTGATCATGAGTGGCTCAAAGGCGAGTTTATGAAGACCGTTCAGCAACGTGGTGCTGCTATTATTAAGGCCCGAGGGGCGAGCTCAGCGGCTTCAGCCGCTAACGCCGTTGTCGACGGTATCCGCCGCCTCACCACAGATACTCCGGCCGGTCAGACCTATTCAATGTGCCTGGCTTCTAATGGCGAATATGGCGTCGATAAGGGCCTCATCTTCTCGTTCCCGATCCGTGTGGAAGGCGGCAAATTGAAAGTGGTTGAAGGCATTCAGCATAATGAGTTCGGCCAAGAGAAGTTTAAGGCCACACTCGAGGAATTGCGTGCTGAGCGTGACTCCGTGAAGTCGATGAACCTGATCTAAGATAATTACGAGGATCGGAATGTTAAGATTCCGGTCCTCGTTCTAAAAGCCTCTCGCACCGCTCCTAAAACTCTTGCAATTCAAGCATTGGTCCCCTATAAAAACCCTTCATGTTTTTTTGGGGGTACCGCGATGGTGACTTTGACTGAGAAAGTAAAGCTTTCTGGATTTAACAATCTGACCAAGATTGTGAGTTTCAATCTTTACGATTTCAACATCGCCATGACCGAGGAGCAGCGCCAGAGTTACATCGCGTACATTGATGAAAAGTACTGCGCAGAAAAAATTCGTGATATCGCTCGCGAAATTTGCCGTATCATCGACGCCAACATCCTTAACGAATCAATTCAAAACTACGATCCAGTCGGTGCTTCCACCATGACGCTCATGAGCGACATCGCAGGCGGTAAGTGGGAAGACACCTCGGCCAACACCACCGCTTCAGTGAAGATGCACTTGGATAAGTCGCACATTACAACTCACACTTATCCGGATGCTTCAGACCCTGAAGGGATTTGTACTTTCCGTGTTGATATCGACGTCGCCACTTGCGGCGAAATTATTCCCCTAAGAGCGCTTGAGTATATGTTCAATGCGTTTGAGTGTGATGTGGCCTACATCGATTACGTGGTTCGTGGTTACACACGTCTTGAGAACGGCAAAAAGATCTACAACGATCACTACTTCAACTCGATTCAAGAGTTCATTCCGAAAGATGTGCTCGATCGTTACGTCTATCGCCAAGACATCAACATGGCCCACGATAATACTTGGCAGACTAAGCTCATGATCAAAGAGCTCGGCCCTGAGAACTATCTCTTGGATCCGAAAGACGTGAATCATCCGGATATCGACGCGAAGATGCGTCTCCTTCGCCAAGAAATGCGCGAAGTCTTTCACCTGAACTAAAACCAGGACTACTATGAAGCACTTGATCTTATTCTTCGCCTTCACTCTCTTGGCGAGCTGCTCTATTGCGCCCATGATGACCACCCGAAATGCACGTTCTCTAGGTGAGGGTAATAACAAGATGCAGATATCCCCGGGAGTTCCGGTCTTGGGTGTGAGCTATGAGCGCGGTGTAACAGAGAATTGGGACATGGGTCTTGCGGCAGAGCTGCAGCTGGGTGCTGTTTATTCTGCGTTCACCAAATACGCTTTCATAAACACCGAAGATGGTTTTTCTCTCGCGCTCAGCGGTGGCGGCTTCTACGGCACGAGCATTGCCGACGTCGACTCCCGTGGTTTTTATGCAGGCCCGGTGATGAGCTGGCGCAAAGACTGGTTCGAAGTCTTCTTGTTCCCGCGCTTTAACTACGTTCACTGGGAAGGTTTCGACATCGAAGAAGACGAATCGGAAACGGATGACCTGGCGTTCGACATCAAGCCCGATGGTTCATCTTATAACTTCCGTTACATGCAAATTGACCTGGGCTTTAACTTCTACACAAACCCCCGC
>JAKFUR010000051.1 GCA_021732585.1 Bacteriovoracaceae bacterium | reverse complement strand
ATCCGTGGCTACTACGGCTATGAGCCTGCAAAGATTGATCAGCTTTTGATTGATGCGGCTCACTTGGCCGACAATCCATGAAATTCTCTCAAGAGCGAAAGCACATCCACGAGCTGGCGAACCATCTCACGATCATTCAAGGTGCCGTAAAAAAAGTTCTACGAAACATCGAAGAAAAAAAACTCGCTCTCCCCGAAGAGAAAGAGCGCCTCATTAAAGCCGACGATTACCTCAAGAAAAGCATCGAATCCTTGCGTGATCTACGAGCCACGATTCATGAAAAAATCGAAGAAAGTGGTGAGACGTGAGTGGTGATCCGCATGCACCGGAAGAGCTGCTGAAGCAGGCCGGACTCAAAGTTACAGAGCAGCGCCGTACCATTTTGACTTTCCTGTTAAAGAATCATGGGCCATTTACGGTCGAAGAGTTGGCGCTCAAGCTTAAGAGCGAAGGGTTCGATCTCGCGACTCTCTATCGCAGCATGGGGACTTTTGAAGAAGCCAATCTGGTGGAGAAACGTCTCTTTGGCGATGGTCTAGTGCGTTGGGAAATGGCCGATCACGCCCATGGCGAGGGGTGTGAGCACGGGCATCACGGCCACCATCACCATTTAATGTGTACGCTCTGCAAAAAAATCATTCAACTCGATGTTTGCCTGCCAGAGATGGTACAAATGCAGGTAGCGCGTATGGGTTACGCCCAGCTTAAACACCATTTAGAATTTTCGGGGATTTGTCCCCAATGTCAGACTAAAAACTTAAAACGAAAAGGATAATCACATGAGAATTTTTTTGATGCTTGCGATGATGTTGGTTCTTGCCGCTTGCTCACACGGCGGTAAAAAAGGTCATCACGGCAAAGACCACAAGTGTAACTGCAATAAGAAAGCTGAAGTAAAGCCAGTGGCCGTTGAGTTCGACGGAAACTGCGCCATGGGCCTTTGCCGCAAAGGCGCGAAGGTTAAATGTGACCCAACGATCACAGCTGCTCACCAAGGTAAGAACTACTGCTTCTCATCTGAAGAAGCTCGCGAGACGTTCATGAAAGACATCGATAAGAACGTGAAGAACGCTAACGATGCCTGGAATACCATCATCCGCGCTCCACAGAAAACCTGATTTAAAAAGGGCCCTTCGGGGCCCTTTTTTTTGGCTTAGTCACAGAGGATGGAGTGTGTTTTTGTAACACGATATTCTCGGTACTCGAACCATGGGTGGATACCGCCCACGGTATCAAGGAGCCTTTGGTCACTGACTTGGCCAACGAAGGATGAAGCTGATCCGTGGTGTTTCGCACACAGGTATTCAAAATGAGAGTTGAGCCGCTCAGCAAGATCCAAGATTTCGTTGGTGTAGCGTTGGGGTCTGAAAGTAAATCCATGCGCTACGATCCTGGCATCACGAGCTTTAAGTCTCTCGAGGCGCTGGCGTCCGCTGGTAGTCTCTTTGCTAATCTTGATCCGATAATCAATCACTCGCATCATATCAAGACGCTCAACCAACTCCAGCGTTTGGGCCGAAGCAAGTCGTATCGGCTTAACCGGATCAAGCCGCATGGCCAGGACGGGTAGACTAAAAAGACTCAAGGCGAGGGAGTAAGAAAGTAATCTCATGCTCCCATTAAACTATGAAATCCCGAAATCAGTGCCCAACGAGTAAAAAATTCACATCTTCGGAAAGTAAATCATAACACCCGAGAACGGTGAAAAGACGCTGCCACTTTCCAGGCTTCCATAGAACCCACCTGGAAGCCTGTTGGGGAGTACGAATTCCTCAGAAGACCACAGCCCTTGCGCCCAGGGCGCAAGATTAGCGTTAAGCTTTCCGTAGTTTCCAAAATTGGTAACGACCCAAGAACGACCATCTCCGACATATTGGTAGTTCCAACCGGCATGCTGGGGATTCGTCGAGGCACATTCAAGGGAATTTTGAATGCCTGTCGAACAACCTCGCTGAGATTGTTTATCAAGGTCAGGGAGCAGCGTGCGGCCGGAATGATCAACAACGCTATACTGATCACTGTTGTGGTTCAAAGTGAACCAATCAGGATGTGACGCAGTCAGAGTGTGACCCATTGGAATTACAAAAGTGGTCGTCTGATTGTTCTTATGAATGAGCAAGTTTCTCATCGGGGATGAATCGACAGGAGTAAGCTGGAAGATTTCAAAGTCATAGACCTTACTGTGGTTAAGCCACACACCGGGGTAGCGCTGCTCGATGAGCCATGAGGCTTTGTTCAGTGCCCAAGCCGCATTCTCGGTTTGTACCCACCAGGTGTTGTTCAGTAGATAGCTGTTGTAGATAATCGGAAGTTCGACCAACTTCTCAGTGCGCACGGGCGAGTAGCTATAAACGGTCGTCATCGATGTTTCATAAGACGTGCGCGAGCCGATCCAGCGCCCGTTCTCACGGACCCACAGGCGGTGAGGAATGAGATTGAACTCGACATCAAATTCCTGATACTGCCCCTGGTTTTCGAAAACGATCTTGCCACTGACTTCATTGTCGATGGTGATGACACTTGCGCTAGGCCCGCTCGTGACAGACTGAAAATCGACGTAAGTGGTTGCGAGGCGAATCTCGCCATCTCGCAAATCAACAATCCTCAACGTGGGATTCTCCGCTCGCGGAAAAATGACCAGATGATGTTCCCCGAGCACCTGGGTATCGTACTCGCCGCCTAGCTCGCTAATCTCTTTGATAGCAACGAGCATAAACGTAGAACCATTCCATGAATAGAGAGCGTCTGGGTGAATCGCGAGTAGGCGCTTCTGTTTGGAGTGATACACCAACCGTGCATTCGGAGGAGTCGAGATGGTCGCACCCGTCAGGCGATGAACTAAATACTGCTGATCGATTAAGAGGACATCTCCAATTTCTTCCAGATGTTTAGATCCATAGAAAATTCGAGATTTTCGTAGTCCTTGATTCATCCCGCGGCGAAGGTCCAGACTATCCCAAGGCATGGAACTCTGAAACCAAGTGCTCTCCCAAAGTGCTGGCAGCATCGTGGCCGGACAAGCATTCGTCAGACAGAAGTGCGCATAGCGGGCGAGCCATGAACGTGCGTTGAAATCAAGTTCGAGCGAATTTGTCTTGGCAAAAAATTCTGTCTCGATAGAGCAAAGAGTACGAACTTGGCGGCACGGAGCTGCTTGTGTCATGAGCTTCTCGCGCAGAATCGACTGGCGATCAAAGACATTTTTTACTGAGGTCGCGATGCCGACAGTTGTGCTGGCCCAGCGTGAATCTAAGGGATCGCGAGGATCGAAAGAGACGAGGTAAGCATTGAGGCGTACGAGAAATGTCGCCAGATTGAGATCGGCCTGCGCTTCACTCAGTGGCCGTCCAGCGAGGCTGTTCTGCCATAAGGAGTAGAGAGTTGAATCGAGAACGCTCAATTCACCTACGACCTGCTCGCCACTGACGTAGGCCGCACGCAAGCGCGCATCTCGAGTAGGCGTGCTGTGATCTTCCCAACCTTGGGTTCCAGGTGCACAGTTGTTCTGAGCACAGAAGGCAAGTCCTTCGCGCACGACGGTCATGCGCGCTTTTGCTAGAGCAGTGAGTGAGTCGACGATGGAGACAACCGCCGCGCGGGGATTGAACGACATCCCTAAGCGCTGGTAGATGCACATGGAGAAGTTCTCTGTGCCTTCGCAAAGTTTTTCTTGGTACTGCTCGCGGGAATAAAGCGGCATCGCATTCTTTGCTCGCAGCACCCACGCGCCTTGGATTTTTTCGAGCCAGCGAAACTGGATGAGACCACCCGCGTCTTCAGTCACCGCCGTACCATCGGTCATGGCGCGGCCATAGAGTTCACGTACCTGGCGCGGAACAGTTGAACTCAGTAGTTGAATGGGGATGTTTTTCCCGTCATTGACCAAGCGAGCGATGAGCTCGGTGTGACCACCGAGTAAGTTGATGACACCCGGGCGAATGCTTTTTGAACTGATTTCTAGTGGATAACCATCGATCCAAAGTGTGCGTGTGTAGACGTTGTTTAACAACCAATCGAGCGCCTTGAGAAAGCGCTGGTCTTTGTTCCAATCTGCATGAGTAGGAATTTGCGCCCACTCAGCCTTGCCGCTTTCATGGGTGAAGACAACCTGTGTGCCGGCGAGGGTCGCTCCCATAGGCAGACCATTGTTGCGAGCGAAAATCCAGCGAAGAGCATAGGCAACGTCCGCACAGTCGGTGGCGAGTTGGTTGCGGACAAAGAAATCCTTGTCGAGATTCTGCTCAACCCACTGACTGTATTTCTCTTCCCACTGCAGGTCCCAAGCTTGCGTCACTTTCCAAAGTGCTACGGCACTCGCCTCACGGGTGGTGACTCGGAAGGACTTATCAAGCTGCGAGCGGCCTTGTTGAAGTCCTCCGACAAACAGATTCGCCTGGGTTTTGAGGGGAAATGAGCGCTTGAGAATTTTCTCCTGTAAGACACCTGGACGAACGAGATAGTTTTCTACAACCCACGAACCGTCTTGCTCATAGACCTCGATGAAGTGGCGGCCTTCAGCAGCATCAAAAATAGTGGTGGTCGCTAGAACAGAAAATGAGAGGGAGAAGGAGAGGATGAGCGTGAAAAATTTCACTAAAAACCGTTCCCGTTGAGTGTTGTTCAGCAGGGTTGTTATATCTTGAGGAATGGTCCTATTACAAAAAGAAAGGGCCTCCGAAGAGGCCCTTAAGGATTACTTAACTTTCCAGTAGTACTCGGTCACGAGGCGCTTCTCGAAAGCGAATGGGATGTCGTCAGCCAGTGGCTTAGCGACCATCTTGATTTTCTCTTTCTCGCCTGACTTCTCAACGAGAAGGCATGCTGGAGATGCGCTGATACGTGGGCGTGTTTTAGCTTGGAGGTAGTTTCCAGACTTCGCACCTTTATCAGAGATTTCGATGACGTCGTTCGGCTGAACTTCGTAGCTAGCGATGTTTACTTTCTTGCCGTTCACAGAGATGTGACCGTGAGAAACGAGCTGACGAGCACCGATCGCAGACGGTGCCCAGTTAGCGCGGAAAACAACGTTATCAAGGCGAGACTCGAGAGCGACGATCAACACGTCAACCCAAGCTTGACCTTTAACACGCTTAGCTTTCTTAACTGCGTTCACAAGCTGACGCTCGCGAAGGCCGTAGTTGAATACAACTTTTTGTTTTTCCATCAAACGGACGGTGAAGTCAGAGAGCTTCTTGCGTGCCATACCGTGCTGACCTGGACCGTAAGGACGACGCTCAAGTGCGCCGGCTTTGCCCAAACCTGGAAGTTCAACACCGAGACGGCGTTGGATTTTGAACCGTGAACGGCCCATCGTTGCTTTTGCCATGAGATTTCTCCTCTGTTGGCGACTCAAAAAAATAAATGCGAGGGATTGCTTATAATTCCCGAAGGGAATTAAATTAAAGCGAGGTCCGTCGAATTTAAGCTTAGAGCTTATTAGTGATAGGAAACGTTTATTGAATCGCTTTACGGGAGCCTATCTCCTCACACGGAAAGCCAGGTAGTTATAAGTCGGCCGGGCGCTGCTTGTCTACGGTGGTTTTCTTTTGGAGGCGCTGCATTAGCGTGGCCATCTCAACAGCTGCCATCGCCGCGTCCCAACCTTTGTTGCCCGCTTTAGTTCCAGCGCGCTCAATGGCCTGCTCGATGGTCTCAGTCGTGACAACACCGAAGATGACCGGAATACCGGTCTTCATGCCAGCAGCAGCGATGCCTTTAGCGGCTTCGTTACAGACATAGTCGTAGTGAGTCGTTGCGCCGCGAATAACCGCGCCGAGGCATACCACAGCATCGAATTCACCAGACTCAGCAAGTGTGAGAGCGGTAAGGGGAAGCTCGAAAGCGCCTGGGACCCAGACTTCAGTGATGTCAGTGGTCTTAGCGCCATGACGTTGGAGGCAGCCAACGGCACCTTCAAGAAGTTTTGATGTGATGAAGTCATTGAAGCGAGCGGTAACGATCGCGACTTTGAGGCCTTGAGCGTTCAGAGTGCCTTCAATTTTTTGTGTCATAGTGATCTCACTGGTTCAGAAGACCTGAGCCTAGCCAATGGCCCAGTTTAGTTTTCTTCGTCATTAGGTAATTAGTATTGAGTGCGTGCGGGGTCATCTCGTGAGCTTCGCGCGCCAGCGTATCAGCGCCGAGATCTTTGAGGGCCGCGAGCTTCGCTGGATTGTTGGTCATAAGGCGTGCGCCAGTCATTTCAAAGTGGCGCAGAATTTGTGAAGCCATGGTGTAGTCGCGTGAGTCGGCGGCGAAGCCGAGTTTTAAGTTCGCTTCAACTGTGTCGAGACCTTGGTCTTGCAACTGATAGGCGCGCACTTTATTCATCAAACCAATCCCGCGACCTTCTTGGCGAAGGTAAATCACGATGCCCGAGCCTTCTTCTTCAATACGTGCGAGTGCTTTGTTCAGCTGCTCACCACAGTCACAGCGCTGGCTGCCGAGTACATCACCGGTGAAACATTCAGAGTGCACACGTAAAAGAGAAGTATTGTTTTTGAGAAGTTTCGGATCGCCTTTCACAACGGCCATGGCCTCTTGCTTAAGAATTTCAGACTTGAAGACATGCAAGTCGAAAGTGCCAAGATTTGAGGGCATCGGGACTGATTCGAATTCGCTGATAAGAGTCTCGTGATGCTTACGCCAGCGGATCAGGTCTGCGATGCTGATGAGTTTGAGACCATGAGTCTCGGCGATAATTTCAAGATCATCACGGCGAGACATGGTGCCATCAGCATTCATAATTTCGCAGATCACACCCACTGGGGCGAAACCAGCGATGCGCGCGAGATCCACTGAAGCTTCTGTGTGACCGTTACGCACGAGCACTCCGCCATCACGAGCGATCAAAGGAAAGATATGTCCTGGACGTGTGAAGTCAGTGGGGCGAGCACTCTCATCAGTCATGAGCTTTAGCGTGTGCGCGCGATCGCTCGCCGAAATTCCTGTTGAGACATGATGAGCAGCATCGATGGTGACCGTGAAGGCCGTACCAAGAGGAGCTGAGAGAGAGGCCGTTTGCAGAGGAAGATCGAGTTTTTTAGCAATCGTCGTCGTGATGGGAGCGCAGATCATGCCACGCCCGTGGGTTGCCATGAAATTTACCGCCTCCGGCGTGATCATTTCGGCGGCCATCACGAAGTCGCCTTCGTTTTCGCGGTCTTCGTCGTCGACCACGATAATCATCCGACCTAACTTGAGGTCTTTGATGGCGTCTTCAATGGTGTCCAAAGGGCGCATGATCATCCTTAGCGGACGAAATTTTTCGCCCACTCTTCAGCTCGAGCGTTCCCGCGTTGCAGGAAGTTCTCGATATACTTGGCGACCATATCTACCTCAACATTAACGGAGTCACCAATTTTTTTACCGCCCAGAGTCGTCTTCTCGAGGGTGTGGGGGATAATGGCGAGGGTTAACTCGTTTTCTGACAGTCGGGCGATGGTCAAACTGATGCCATCAATGGCGATTGAGCCTTCAGAAATCATGTATTTGCGTAGATCCGATGGGAATGAAACGCGGAATTCCCAGGTTTTCCCCATATCTTTGATGTCGATGATTTGTCCCACTCCATTCACATGTCCTTGCACCATGTGGCCGCCCAAACGGTCTTGCGCACGCAAAGAGAGCTCTAAATTAACTTTATCGCCTTCTTGGAGTTTTCCGAGGTTGGTTTTCTCCAAAGTCATCGGGATGGCCTGACAGCGGTAGGTTCCGTCTTGGATGTGGGTGGCGGTTAAGCAGACGCCATTAGTGGCGATGGAATCGTCGACTTTGATATCCGCAATCAGCGCCGTGCGAATGACGAATTCACGACCTTCACGATTGTTCGTGATGGATTGGATGGTGCCTGTGTCTTGAATGAGTCCGGTAAACATATCGGAGAAGATAGGCAATCTTGTGTGATTTGTCGATTGCCCATGCCGAGCAGCGTGCTACTCGACGATCTCCCAATCAACCAACAATTTGTCCACGAAGAAGTAGCGCGATTTTCCATACACGTAGGCCTGGCCCACTCCATCACGACGAGTTTGAATTTTCTCAATTTTTGAAGGATAGCCCAACATTAAGATGAGACCATCGGTGGGCAGTCCGGAAACAACTTTAAAATCAAACACAGATTTAAGAAATTTTTTATCGAGTCGGTAGGTCTCAAAATAACTTTCAACATACCTCTTCTGGAGAGCAGGCAGGGTCGTGGAACATTTCTCTTTGCCTTCCTGGCCCTCTCCGAACTTTTCATCACTAACTGCCTCAATCACCACTGTCGCGGGGTACCCTGATAGGTAGTTCTTGGTTTCACAGCGAAAGCGATGTTTGTAACTGATGATACCTTTAAATTCGACTGCCTTGTACTGAGTGCAACCGTCACAGACTTTCATGTAATGTTTGAAAAGATCGCTTTGTTCACAGTCCTGCTTCGTTGTGAACGTTTTAACGTTATCACCAAGATGAGAAATTGAACTATCTGAGCACATGGGAAGATATACCGATAGCGTCATGTGCCATTTAGGAGTTGTGCTTGCGCAGCCAAAAACTAAGAGAAGTATGAAGAATTTAATCAAACTTAGGTGAGCCAGACGTTTCATGGTTTTCTCCGGTTTGTTTCCATTTTTGCTGTGATTTTTAAATCTGCGCCCATGGCCTGAACTTCTAGTCCTTCGAGTTGCAGAAGATCCGCGAGACCTGAGGATGTGTGAGCAAAAAGCGCGCGGCCCTCGCCCATAATTTTAGGAGAGAGATAGAGCGTCAGGCGTCCAACTTGATTATGTTGCAAGAAAAGTGAATGAAGAGCTGCGCCCCCTTCAAGCCACAAACTATGAATGCCGAAGTCTGCGATCTTTTTATAAAACTCACCGAAAGGAAAAGGATTCAACGTCGACAGACGCACCACTTGTTGCGGGGGGAGCATATCAATTTTCGTCTGAGAATCGGTGACAACTAAAGTGCGATGGCGAAAATCATCTTTAAAAACTTGTGCACCCATCGGGAGTTTTCCCGACCCGGTGAGTATCACACGAAACGGCATCCGCTCCGGTGTAAAACCTGGCAGACGCACCGTGAGAGCAGGATCATCTTTACGTAATGTTTCGGCACCCACCATCACAGCATCATATTGCAAGCGTCCGCGATGACCGTCCTCGCGCGCTTCCGGGCCCGTGATCCATTTAGATTCCCCGTTTGGAAGTGCGGTTTTTCCATCGAGCGTCGCTGCTGATTTCAAATGCACCAGTGGTCGACCCGTGCGCATGCGATGAAAGAAGATCTCGTTGAGGGATTCGCCTTCCTGCTCAAGTACTCCGGTAGTGACTTGAATGCCCGCCGCTTTTAATTGCGCGGCTCCAGAGCCGGCGACTAACGGATTAGGATCAAGATTACAAATCACTACGTGCGCGATTTTTTTCTCAATCACCAATGGAGCGCAGGGAGGTGTGAGTTTTTTTGTGTGACAGCAAGGTTCAAGATTGGTGTACAGGGTCGCGCCGCTTACATCTTCCGTGGCATTTTTAAATGCATTGGGTTCTGCATGAGCACCGCCGTGGCGTTCATGAAAACCTTCGCCGATGATCTTGCCATTTTTAACGATCACCACACCCACAAGCGGGTTAGGGGAGACGCGTCCTGTTCCCTGACGGGCGAGCTCAAAACAGCGGCGCATGAAAAGTTCATGCATAAGTCAGATCCAAATAAATCGGCACTTCGCGAGCGTCGTTGAAGGCACTCAGATAGAGAGAGATATCGTAATCAGGAGCGACGCCGAGCCATTCTTTGATTTGGCTCTCGCTGACTTTAAGACACATCCAGCGGAACACACACGCCTGACGTAGACTGCGAGCGGTGATGTCAATTTTGAGTGTTTTGCGAATCTCTTCAAAGAACAATTCAGTCCCACGAGGAGAGAGTGAGCCCGACAAGATACGATGAGGGTTGGCATTAAACAGTGCGAACTTCACATCACCAGGCCCTGGCCAGATCTTTTCAAGTTCAGTCTTGTAGTCTTTCCAAAGGAGCTTAAAACCGGCGCTGAGTGGAATGGTGTAGGGCTCGCGTTTAAGTGGACGCACTAGCACGCGCATACCGTTTTTTTCTGGCAAAAGATCGGAGAGTTCGAGCCGTGCGAGATCTGAAACCTTCACACCTGATTCATAGACGAGGGCGACGATAATAAGATTACGAAAGGCCATCAAGCGTTCAAGGCCTTCAGTCTTATCCCGCAGCTGCAGCAAGTGGTCTTTGAGTTTTACGAGATCTTTAAACGGAACGGGCACGGGCTTCTCAAGGAGCTTGGGTGCCACGGGCACGAGCTTAATCGGATTGTCAGGGAACTGATGATTAATCACCAAGAAATCAAAAAACAAACGCAAGGCCTGCACGCGACGACGAATAGAGTTCGGTGAGCCGTAGGTTTTTTGGAGATAGCCGTTGTATTCATGCACCTGCGTGATGGTGAAAGTCTTCATAGTCATGGGGCGTTTATGCATGGCCAAGAACTTATTAAAGACCTGAAGATCAGCGCGGTAGTTCTTAATGGTATTGAAACTCTTGCCGCTGGTTTCAAGCTGCTTAATGAACTGCTGTTGAGTGGCGACGAGGTCAATCATGCAGGCATACTAGCGAAAAACAAGGGGTTAGACCAGCACTCGGTCTAGGCTTGTCGCATCGCGACTGAAATGCTACAAGCCCGTCACATTATACATGTCTCGCCGTTCTCACGAGACCAGACGACCTTGGACGACCTTATGTTGAAACCTGAGAAACTCAACGCCCTCTCTCATAAGTTGGGTCACGACTTCCGTGACTCTACCCATTTGATGACGGCCCTCACGCATCGCTCGTTTATTCACGAGCGGCCTTCGCACGTCTACCCAACTAATGAACGCATGGAATTCCTCGGCGACGCGATTTTAGCACTCGTTGTTGCGGAAGAGCTTTTCACTCGCCACGCGGAACTCCCGGAAGGGCAACTTTCCAAACTTCGCAGTTACGCCGTCAATGAGGACACGCTTGCGACCATCTCTCGTCATTTGAACCTGGGCTCATTCATGTTCCTAGGTCGTGGCGAAGAGAAACAAGAGAAAGACACCATCCTTGCTGACGGTCTGGAAGCCGTCATCGCGGCGATCTACCAAGACGCGGGTCTCGCTGCTGTTAAGTCAGCATGGGCACGCTGGCAGACAGAAATGAACATCGATCTGCTTGATCCACGTAACCTAGAAGACTTCGACGCTAAATCAAAACTGCAAGAGTACTGCATGAAGTCTTGGCAGGAACTTCCGAGCTATGAGTTTCAAGAAGCGCGCACCCCTTCCAGCCTGGCCTTTCAGGTCACTCTGAATGTGCATGGCCGCCCACTGTTATCGACCCAGAATACATCTAAGAAAAAAGCCGAACTCTGGCTTGCAAAGACCTGTCTGCAAAACCATCTTCACCTCACCCTAGGATAAAGAATGTTATTAGAGACGCAACACCCGCATAACAAACAACTCACCGCTGCCGTCTTGGGTAAGCCCAATGCCGGTAAGTCGACACTGATCAATCACTTGATCGGCTTTGACTTGGCCATCGTGAGTGACAAACCACAAACCACGCGCAATCAATTTCAGTGTATCTTCACGATTGATCATACGGAGATCGTGCTCGTCGACACTCCGGGGATTCATAAGTCAGCACAAGAGCTGAACAAGCGTATGAACAACCAAGCTCAGATGGGTGCTGAGGGCGTTGATCTTAACTTGGTTCTTCTTGATATGGCGGATCGCCCAGAGCAGGCCTTCC
>JAKFUR010000023.1 GCA_021732585.1 Bacteriovoracaceae bacterium | reverse complement strand
GGATCAAGAATAGATTTGCGATGGCCTTTACCTAGCTCACAGCTAGGTAAAGGCCATCGCAAATCTATTCTTGATCCTAAGCTTGCTGATGTCCTTATGCAGGACTTTCAGCAAAACTTTGATAAGTACTACAAGGTCGCGCGTTTGCTGAATTACGAGCTTCGCCTGTCCTATAAATTCGTGCAGGCGAAAGAAAATCTCTACCGGGCCTACCGTCAGTGGTAGTGCTGATTCTTCTATTTATTGTCACCACACTTGGGTCGTTGCTGTCAGGTCTCACCGGAATGGCCGGTGGCGCCGTCATCCTCGGTGGTCTGATGATTTTTTTTCCTACCGCCGAGTCACTGGCGATGCATGGAGTGGTTCAAAGTGTTTCTAACGGCACACGTATTATCTTTTGGTGGAAGAGTATTCACTGGGATGTCGTATGGCGCTACTCTTTGCTCTTGTTGCCGGGAGCGTTTGTCGGCGGTTTACTTTTTAATTATCTCAATCTCCATTTAGTAGAAGCCGCCCTCGGTGCTTTGATCCTGACCGTCGTTTGGGTGCCGATGCCAAAGCGCTTTGACGGCACGTTCACGAAGAATGGTTTTATCTGGCTCGGTCTACTTTCAGGATTTTTCAGTATGCTCGCCGGTGTCGTCGGGCCATTACTTAATCCGTTTTTTGATAAACTTCAAATTAAGCGTGAGCAGATGGTCTCGACAAAGAGTGCCTGTCAGTTGATTTTGCATCTCGCCCGCATTGGCAGTTATGCAGGAGTTGTAGGGCTTGATCTTGAGAAATATGGCGTTGAGATGTTGCTGATGATTGTTGCCGCCATCATCGGTATTTTTCTTTCACGCCCGGTGGGCAAACACATTACCGACCAACAGCTTGATGTTGCTTTGAAAGTGTTGCTGACGATTATGGGATGTAAGAACGTAGTGACGGGGATTAGCGGCTATCTAGTGTAAGTACAATTTCGCTTCTGGATATTCCCAGTAATATTGCCCGTTCTCGCCTGGAATTTTCACCTTACATAGCGAAACAGGAATCGCGCCCAAGCGACGGATCTTCTCAGACCAAGTTTGCATGCTGCCGTTGATGCGATCTTGCAGCTCAGTGGTCTTGTCTTGGCGGTTTTTGAAGTAAGCGAGTTGCGCGTTAAAATTGTTGATTTCTTTTTTTGTGCGCGCTGTGATGACCATTAAAAGTGGCATAAGCTCGAGAGCTTCTTCGTGGGTAAATACACGGGGCTCACTCAAGCGAGTCAGTGTGCGGAGCGGTTGAATGTCGTGATCATGAGTTGTGGTCATGGCGTTATTCGTAATTTCCCTGTCTTAGCTTGCGGTCTTGATCTTTTTTAGCAGCTGCGTCGCGTTTATCATAGAGTTTTTTGCCTTTCGCTAAGGCGATTTCGCATTTCACACGGGACTCTTTGAAATACAGCGCTGTGGGGATGAGTGTGAGGCCCTTCTGCGCCATACGCTTGTTGATGGCGTCGATTTCATCGCGATGCATCAAGAGTTTCCGCTTACGGCCCTCTTCGTGATTATTGATATTTCCATGAGTGTAGTGAGCAATGACCAGGTTATGCAGCCACGCCTCGCCCTTGCTGTCGATGGTCACAAACGCTTCGGTGAGGATGGCCTTGCCGTCTCGCAGGCTCTTGACCTCAGTGCCCTTGAGCACAACACCCGCTTCGTACTTCTCTTCAAGGAAGAAATCGTATCCGGCCCGGTTGTTCTTAACGATGATTTTGATGCCCATGGAGCAGTGACTTTAAACTAAGTGATGGCGCTGGTCCAGCCGCCACAGGGCGATGACCTGCTCTAGCTCCAGGGCCTCGGCACGCACACCTTCAGGAATCTGCTGAGCCCGGAAGAAGTCATCGAGGATTTCGCCCGGGATGCGATCTTTAATCAGGCCACGCAACTGTTTGCGACGATTTTGAAAAACCGCCCGCATGAAAATTTCTAGCTGCTGCCAATCTTTGAGGTCGGTGTGAGGAGTGGCGAGGCGATCAAAACGAATCACCTGACTCATGACTTTCGGTGGAGGCTGAAAGGCTCCTGGTGGCACATCAACGACTCGTGATGTTTTGAAAAACATACCCGCCAGCGCATGGAGTGAACTCATGGTGTTCTTACCTGAACGTGGCAGAAATTTTTCCGCCACTTCTTTTTGATACATCAAGGTCATGCGTTGCAAACGAGGCGCGCGCATAAAGGCAAGTGTAAGTGGCACTGACACATTGTAGGGAAGGTTGGATACAAGCCACGCTTTCTTATGGCCGCGCTCATTCAAGAAGGCTTCGAAATCAATTTCCAGGGCATCACCGAGGATCAAATTATTCTCGCCGACGACTTCGGTGAGAATCTCCGTGAAACGTTTATCCATCTCAAACGCATACAACGGAAGCTTGTGCTCTTTGAGATAGGGTGTGAGCACAGCTGGTCCCGGGCCCACTTCAATAATGGCATCACAACCCACAGGGAGATCCGTGGTGATCGCCTTGATAACATGGGGAGAATGGAGGAAGTGTTGGCCGAAGCGTTTGTCGGCGGTAGGGAAGCGACTCATGCGTGGGGCACCGGTTTTTCAATCATACGACTTTTGGCATCCAGCGAGAGACACGCCGGAAACGCCACCATTGCTGTGGGGTTGCGAAGCGCCCAGTGAGCGATCATGGCGGCATTGTCGGTGCAGAACTTAGGTTCTACAAAATGCACTTCAGGGAATTTGCGCGTGAATGTCTCTCTGAGAGCGGAATTACAAGCGACTCCACCTCCAACAACAATCGGCAAATCACCGAGCTGATGCAGTTTGCGTACCTCTTGAACTTTGATGGCGAGTGTTTGCACGATGGCATGCTGGTACGAGGCACACACATCAGGCAAATGCGCTGTAGGATTTTTTTCCATAAACACACGAATCGATGTCTTGATTCCAGAGAATGACATTTTACCCGGGCGATCTTTCAAAAGACTCACTGGGAAGCTGTATCGATCAGGATTTCCCGTTTTGGCGAGTTCATCAATCTTGCGGCCAGCTGGGTAGCCCAAACCCATGATCTTGCCGCCTTTATCAAAGGCTTCGCCAGCGGCATCATCGAGTGTTTGGCCTAGTACCTCAAACTCAGAAGGCGAGGACGCTTTAAGAATAAGAGTATGACCGCCACTCACAAGCAATCCTAAGTACGGATAAGAAACTTTGGCAGTAAGTTGAATGGCTTCCAAGTGCGCCCACAAATGAGGCACAGGAGTCACAGGAATTTCATGCACCCATGCGAGAGTCTTGGCGGCATGCAGACCTGTGAGCAAAGCACCGATCAAACCTGGCGCACTGGTGACGGCAATATCAGTAATGTCATTGATGGAGATTTTGGCTTCGCTGAGCGCGATTTGCACGAGAGGAGCAATGGCCTTGACGTGTTCACGGGCCGCAATCTCAGGAACCACGCCGCCCCATTTCGCCAGCATGGCTTCAGAGGTGAGGGAAACTAAGGAAACGACCGTAGAGTTGTTCTCATCGCCGGAAAGCACAGCGACTGATGTGTCATCACAACTGGTTTCAATGCCGAGAACAAGACGTGGCACGCTTACTTCCCTGATGGGCACGCCACCGCTTTCATGCGTTGGGCGACAACCGCTTTGTTCGGTTGGCCATTTTTGTACCAATCAGGTGACTGATCGGCGGTATGACATTGCACACATTTCGCGCTCATATCCGCGCCCGAGTTCTGCATACTTCCATCATAAGGATGATCACGATTTTTATCATGGCAGTTCAAGCACTGAACGTTGCCATAGTCATGAGTGACTTTATGTTTCGCGATCAGCTTCATCTGGCCTTGGGCTTTTTGTTTCAGCTGTGCAGCTGAAAGCGCGCGCACTGATTTGACTCCGGCGTAGTTGGCAGCGAGATCTTTCGTGTAAGCCGCGAGTTTTTCTGCATTGTGCGCGTTTTCAAAACGCACTCGCTGAGGCGTGCTCATGAACCCTTGTTCTGATTGCCAACCGACCGAGTGACAACCGACACAGCTCGCATCGTTGTCCGAACCTTTCGCAGCCAGAGTGTGCCAAGCATTAGCGTGAGCAGTGCCCTGCCAAAACGAGGTTTGTTTCTGGTGGCACTCTAGACATGAGTTGAAAGTCGGTAGTGGGTCTTTGCCGAGTCGTGCATTGCTTGAGAGTGTCTGTTCTTTCGCCTGTACTTCTGCCACTCCGGTACGCCAGCTCTGCATGAGCGGGGCTAGGGGATTCGGTTCGACGACTTTGGCGAACTCTTCTCTGGTCTCTAGCAAACCATACTTGGTCTGCATGTCTTTCTTGCCAACGCCGAATTGAATCTGTCCGATGTAGTGGTTGCGTGAGAGCACTTGCACCAGTTGAGTTTGACCTTCTTCAACAGGGCGCTGAGTGAAACTCTGCGTATGAGCACCGATGATCCAGTTCAAGCGAGGAAAGAGCTGAGCAAAACGGCGATCCTTGTCCATGCCTGAGTGCGACAGCAAGATCACCATTTCATCGTCATCAGGATCAGCTTCTTTGAGAGATTCTTCGATGGCCACTTCAGGAGATGAGAAGAGAGAGGCCTGTGTGCCTTGCAAAAGTTCAGGATCGAGCACGCCGATGAAGACGAGTTTCTTTTCGCCGACACTTACGCGCGCCCATTTTTTACTTTTGAAAGGATTTTCTGGGCGCACGTTCGCGAGCAAGAAAGTGAACTTCGCTTTCTTCGAGAGGTCAGCCAGCCATTCCACGCCTAGAGCAAAGTCCTGGTCGCCCGGAACGTAAAACTTCAGTCCTAAGTGCTCCATCGCCTCAATAAGTTTTTCGGCCGTGAAGCGATGAGATCCGTGAACGTTCGCTGGCAAAATCGGAGAAGGGAAAAACAAATCTCCGCTATCCACATAGATTACTGGCATCAAACTTTGGACTTGATGAAAGTGTCCGGCGGTTTGCTCAAGCCCGCCGAGGGGGAACTTGTTGCAACCGCAGGGCTGAGTTTCGCCGTTGATGTTATTGGAGAAGAGAATACTCGCTTGAGTCACGCCACTTTTAGGAGTGACTTCTTCGTAGTAACTGTCATCCAGACCACTCACCATACGAGCGCAGGCCGCAACCCACAACAAAATCGCAAAGAGGGCCCAGATGCGGTTTTTCACTGACGGGCCTCTTTAGCGGCTGATGATCCTGGATACTGCGTGCGCAATTCTTGGAAGGCCTGTGCGGCTTCGTCTTTCTTGCCCAAGTTATTGAGCGCGCGGCCGATGTGGAGCAAGCTCGAAGGAGCAAGTGATGACTTGGGATACTTGGTGTAGATCTTGCTGAAGAACACCAAAGATTTTTCCCAGTTCTTCTGTGCGAACTCGATTTCGCCAAGTCCGTGCAACACTTTGTTCATGTCACCCGGGCCTACGCTCGAGTCGTTGACCATGCCTTCTAGAATCGTACGCGCGTCTGAAAGTTTACGGCGACCGATGAGTTTGCGAGCAGCAGCTATTTCATCCTTCGGACCTTTTTTCGGACCGACGCTTGTTGATTTGTTCATGTTGCCGAGTTTCTCGGTGACTTTTTCGATAAAGCCACGCTGCTGCTTGAGTTCTTCGTTTTGCGCGTCTTGGCTTTTTTGAACGGCGTCGAGCTGAGTCTTAATGACGTTCATATTCTCCGACATGCCTTTTAGGTCGGCTCCTTGCAATGCCTGTTGGCCCTTTTGTAACTCTTCCACTTTGCCGTTGAGTGTGTCGATTTGGGATTGCAGGTTTTTCAACATGACCGTGAGATCGGCGACGATGTTTTGTGAGTCCGAAAGTTGTTGCGACATTGTTTCCACTCGCTGCTCACGACGAACCTGTTCCGCTGTTTTTAAACAGCTGGTGAGAGTAAGTAAAAATGTGAGTACAAGAATCGATTTCATGCCAGCTCCTTAGACGAATATGGCTAGATTCTATGTCTTCGGGAAGCGTTGGGCAATTATGGGGGAGTTCCTTCGAGAGCTTTCTTGCGAACAGCTTCGTATTCAGCTTTTTCCGCGTATTGCTTCGAGAGGATGGCGTACTGTTGAGCTTTGTTGAAGTACTTGCGCTTATAAGCTGACTTAGCTTTAAGGTAGAATTCTTCTGCTTTGCGATAAAGAGTTGGGGATAGACGATCGGCTTCAGCTTCTTTAGCTGCGATGAAAGCGGCCTGCGAGAGGCTCATTTCAATTTTCGGGCGTGTGGTCGCTAAACCACACGCGCCTAAAAATAGAACAAATATAAACGGGAGTAGACGCATTACTTCGCAGTTACAACGAAGTTCGCGCGACGGTTTTTCTCCCAAGCGCCTTCATCGTGACCGAAAGCTACTGGCTTTTCTTTGCCGTAAGAGATAACGGCGATGCGCTTCTGAGCTACACCTAAAGCAACCAAGTACTCGCGAACAGCTTTCGCACGTTTCTCGCCCAAGGCCAAGTTGTACTGGATGCCGCCGCGCTCATCGGCGTGGCCTTCAACTTGGATGTCAACAGTCGCGTTCGTCTTCAAGAATTCTGCGTTGTTCTTCAAAGCAGCTTGAGCGTCTGAGCCCAAAGTTGAAGAGTCGAAACCGAAGTAAACAGTTTGCAATCCACCAGCTGTGCCTGAATCAGAGTCGCCTTTGAGTTCAAGTGAGAGGCCAGTGTTGTTACCGCCGTTAGCAGTGAGACCGTCTGGATTGTTTGCTGGCTTCTTAGAAGCGCAACCGACTGCCATGAGAGAAGCAGCTACGAGAGCGAGAAGAGTGGAACGAATCATGAAATACTCCTTATGCAAGTATTGGTTAAAGACGATTAAGTTGGCGTTCACGATTATGCGGTTTTAGCTCAGGTATTAAAAGTCTTTTCAGGTCTTTGTCTTATGAATGGAGTTGGGTGTGGGAGTTTTGACTCCTGTCAGAGGTGTTTGCCACAAGTTTGACGCTCGTGAGGTTTGTTGCGATGCGTCTTGTGGCCGTAATTACATAAGAAAACTTTTCCCACAGACAAAGTAAACTTGGCACGAGGCTTGCTAGATAATAAATGTGTGTGTGAGCGGCTCTAAGAAGGATTCTTTAGGCCCTTGCGATGTCTCTCGAAAAAAACCCGGTGTTCGCACTGGGTTTTTTTTCGCATACTTTTTTTAATTCAAAACACGAAATCGTACATCAGGCCAGCAATAGCGCGAGCGCCCCGACCTGAAACGGTGTCGTAGAGCGGATTGTATTCGTAGATTCCCCATACGGGTGCCTGGCCGCGACGAATACAAAGATCGCGGTAGAATGAAGCGAGCTGGCGAACAAAGCCCAGGCTTACTCCGTCATGGTTAGGGGCACTCACTGCCTCTACGTCGGAAGCCATTAGCGCGTCACAGTCCAAACTAAAAACTATGCGAGCATCGATTGCGAGTGAGCTCTCAAGTCGCATAAGAAAAGCTGCCACATGAGCCGCTTCATCGCACTCACGGCGCCAGAGGATATGCATTTCTCCGCGGGGTAGCTCCGTTTGCGTTGTGAGAGAGTTCGCATAGGGATGAATGCCCACCTGATGGAGCTGCAGGGGGTGTTTTGCGCTCTGAGCGAACTGGCGAAACGGATTGCCCGAATGAGGTTCCGGATCGACGCGCGTATCGAGATGGGCGTCGATATTCAGCACGCATACTGGGCGATCATCGAGGGCCCTGAGGAGTGGCAGCACGTGGTCATGTCCCCCACCCAAATGAATCAAAGGTTGCTTGCCGAGGAGAGGACGGAGAGTTTGTGCTTGTTGCTCAAGCATTTTCTCGAAGTTCTGCTCTTCTTGTTGTTGGCTCGTTAGGGTGTAATAGCTAAAGCGCGTTTCTCCCTCGGGAGCTGCGAGTTTTTTCCAAGCCGCCAGGATCGCTTGCGGCGCCCAGCGGGAGCCGGCGCGGCCGCCATTGCGAAGCACGCCATGGTCCGATGAGGCCAGAGCGATGTTGATGCCCTCACCCGTGCAGGCGGACAAACTTTCTTGAAGGCGTTGTGGGCGGCTTTGATTTAGAATAGGGTCCATGAACAATAGTATAGACGAACTCCCAGGCCGCGGCGAGAAGGTCTGGTTTATCATTCGCCAAGATTCTCATGAAGGGCCTTATGCCTTGAGTATGTTGGAAGATAAGCTAGCGGCCGGTGAGCTAAAAAAAGAGGCTCTGGTTTGGGCACGGGGCTGGCCGGAAGCCTTGCCGTTTTTCCGTGTACTCTCGGCCTACCGTGGCGAGGCGACTCCCGTCGTCGAAGAACGACCGGTGCGCCCTATCAAAAAAGTCGAAAGAGAAGAGTTCGTTTTCGAGCCAGCATCATCGGAGTCGACAGAGTCGCTACCAGCACCTGCTGCGCGCTGGCCGCTGGTGGCCGTGGTTCTATTCATGCTCGGTGGTGGGCTCTGGCTCACACGCCAGTTGCCGACGCAAACTGAGTTAACACGTCCGGCAGAAATGAACATCGATGCCTTTCGTAAAATGAGTGCCGCGTTTAAATTGATTGATCGTCCCGTGCCTGTTCCGCAGGTCGTGGTATCCGGCGACTATCGCAAAATTTGGCTGACCGATGGCTCGTCACAATTATGCCACTACGAAGCCAGCTTCCACTCTGACCCACAAAATAATTTGGGAGGAGAGTCGGTGAGTTTCCAAACGCAGGCTTCTTTATTGCAGCACTGGGTGATGTTTGATCGCTTGAATTTCACTGAAGGTCAAAAGCTCATGCCGGGCCGCTACACGTTGACCGTGAATCGTCAGGACTGTGCGCCTCAGGGATTACTCAGTTGGTGGGAAAAACCGCATCCAGCTTTAAGTCTGGTGTTTGATGTAGATATTTTTCATGGCACGGCCGACGAACTTCAGGCGCGCATGGACGTCGTTTTTAAGAAAAAAGAAGCCGCAAAAAAACAGCGCGCAGAAATGTCTCAACAGGCATGGCGCGACATTGGCGAAAAGCTGCGAACCCTTTCCGCGATCTCACAGCAAATAGAGACGGGCTTCAATGAGTTGCTCAATCGCAAGATAGCCTGGAAGCTGCGCATGGACCGTGTGATCAGCAATTACACCATGCGCTTCGGTGGATTCTTGACAAATTTCACTGTGAAAAATGACGAAGACTTCTCTACGTTGTCGACGCAAGACATCCCGGCGAAGGTTGATATCATGGGGCGCCAACCGCTGATCAATGCGCATGCAAAAAGAATTGGCTTCCTCAGCATGGGCCTGATCGAGAGATTACAGAAACTCAAGGATGCTCCTAAGCGTAGTGATCTTGAAGATTGGCTGCGCACCCTTCAGCAAGACTTTGCAGTAGAGCGGGAGAGTATTCGTAGAGCTATAGTGGAAGCCACTCAGATGGCAGACCCGTCGACGCAAACTCCTGGGACACCTTAGCGTCGTGTCCATTAAGTTGGACGCGCGCGCCCCAGCGTTTAATGTCGTGCTCAAAAATCATCACCAGATTATTTTCCCCAATGAATTGATAAAACCGCTCTTTATCGAGAGTGGTTTGTCCGGGTGCGATGTCGTAGCCCATCACCCAAGGAATCGGCACGTGAGCTGCCGTGGGGACGAGATCCGCCATATAAATGATTTTGTCGTCGTAGGGATGCAACAACCAAGGTGTATGGCCATGGCTGCATTTGAAATTTAATTGGTAGGTGCCATCCTGAAGAATTTTACCGTCTTCACCTTGGTGCCAAACCACACGCTTAAGTTGCTCCATCTTTTCAATGACAGGATGGGAGTACTGCGTCTGAAACGAACCCATGTCCCGCTGAGTGGGATGGAGTGAGTAGTCGTAGTGCGCTTTGTGCAGATGCAAGCGAGCTTTGGGAAAAAGAAAATCTCCATGGGAGTTTCCTAATCCACCGACATGATCAAAGTGTAGATGGGTGACGATCACATCTGTGATGTCTTCAGGATTCAGGTTGCGTTCTGTTTTGAGTACATTGAGCAGAGGGTCAGATTCTCCCGTTATCGCGAAGCGCTGTGAGAATTTTCCGTCGTGATAATCGCCGATTCCTGTATCAATCAAAATGACACGAGTGTCAGTCTGTATGCACAAAACACGTAAGCTTAAATGAATACGATTTAATTCATCCGCTGGAATTTGTTTTTCCCAGAGGGGCTTGGGGATAATTCCAAACATCGCACCACCGTCTAACTTGAAAGTGGCGGGATGAAGCGCAGAATATTTAACCATAAGCTCACCTTTAAGAGTTATTGCCGGTCGTGCTGAAATGCCTATAATGATTGGGTATTTCACCCATCATCGTCCAGTAGTAGTTTCGAAGGAGTTCTCATGAACGTTCATGAATATCAGGCCAAAGAGCTTATGCGCGCTCAAGGCATCAATGTCCTGCGTGGTGGCGTGGCCACAACCGCAGAAGAAGCTGTGAAAGTGGCTGAAGGCCTCGGCGGAAAAATTTGGGTTGTGAAAGCTCAGATTCACGCCGGTGGACGCGGCAAAGGCGGCGGCGTAAAGCTCGCTAAGTCTTTGGATGAAGTGAAAAAAATCGCAGGAGAAATTTTGGGCATGACTTTGGTCACGCCGCAAACGGGCCCTGAAGGCAAAAAAGTTTTGAAGGTCCTCATCGAAGAGGGTTGCGACATCGATAAAGAATACTACGTCGGCATCGTACTCGATCGCTCGCTCGGTAAGTTTGTCATGATGGCATCCTCTGAAGGTGGCGTAGAGATCGAAAAAATCGCCCACGATAGCCCAGAAAAAATTATCAAAGCCATTATCGATCCTGCTGCTGGATACACTGCGGCTGCTGGCCGTAAGCTCGGTTTCGGCATAGGTCTTAAAGGTGATCAACTCACCAAGGCCAACAAGTTCTTTGAAGGCCTTTACAACATGTTCATGAAAAATGATTGCTCAATTGCTGAGATCAATCCGTTGGTCACGACAAAGTCAGGCGATGTGATCGCACTTGATGCCAAACTTAACTTTGATGACAACGCACTCTTTCGTCATCCCAACATCGAAGCTCTGCGTGATCCATCAGAAGAAAGCGCGCAAGAACTCGAAGCAGGGAAGTACGGTCTCTCGTACATCTCTCTCGACGGTAACATCGGTTGCCTCGTCAACGGCGCGGGCCTTGCCATGGGCACTCTCGACATCATCAAGCTTTTTGGCGGCAATCCAGCCAACTTCCTTGACGTGGGCGGCGGTGCTAATAAAGAAACTGTTGAGAAAGCCTTCTCGATTATTTTGCAAGACAAGAACGTGAAGGCGATTTTGGTGAACATCTTCGGCGGCATCATGAAGTGTGACATCATCGCAGAAGGCGTCATCGCTGCTGCCAAGTCACTCGGCGTGCAAGTGCCATTGGTGGTTCGTCTCGAAGGCACCAACGTCGCTCTCGGGAAAAAAATGTTGAACGAATCAGGACTCAAGATCATCGCTGCTGATGATCTCGCTGATGCTGCGAAGAAAGTTGTCGCTGCTGCTGGAGGCAAATAATTATGGCCATTCTCATTAACCGCAATACAAAACTCATCACCTTGGGCCTCACTGGCAAGCAAGGATCGTTCCACTCTTTGCAGTGCCGTGACTACGGTACGCAAGTTGTTGGCGGTGTGACCCCTGGTAAGGGCGGTCTCATGCACGAAGGCATCCCTGTCTTCAACACGGCTTTTGATGCTGTCAAACAAACCGGTGCTAACGCAGCCATGGTGTTCGTACCACCTCCGTTCGCAGCTGACTCGATTCTCGAGTGCATCGAAATGGAAATGCCTCTCGTGATTGCGATCACTGAAGGTATTCCAGTTCAAGATATGATCAAAGTGAAGAACGCCCTGAAAGGTTCTAAGACACGTTTGATCGGTCCGAACTGCCCAGGTGTTAT
>JAKFUR010000006.1 GCA_021732585.1 Bacteriovoracaceae bacterium | reverse complement strand
GCAGGCAAACCGAACAAAGGGCCAGAACACATTCGATGGACCATTGAACTTGAAATGAACCATGAGATTCATCAAACTGAAGACAATAGAAGTTAATACCAGCAGCTTCTGCCAAGGCTTTAAGGGAACGTCTTTAACCTCTCCCATGGAGGCTCCTCCTTTTTGAACGTAAAAATCCGTTACTCAAATGAGCGCGCAAAAAGTCAGATCGTTAGATAAAATCAATTGTTTGAAATTGTAATAAGCTGTAAAATGAGAGGAGATTGGCAGTCTTCCCTCATCTCGTTTTCATCATATTTTTAAGCCCCTTTTTTATTAATCACCGGCATTGGTGATTAACTTTTCTTTAAATCACAACTCAACCAGATACCACACGCAGCAGAGCACAATCCCTTAATCGGATACTTCAAGATTGAAAAGCTTATAGGCTAAGTGGCTTATTACATTGAGGAATGGTTAGTAATGGATGATTGGCCTGAAACCATTGTCGCTTTTTTACCGCTATACTTCAAAAAGCTACCGTCGTATAAGACTTTCAAAAAACGGAGGTCCATATGAAATTCATTACAGCAGTTCTTCTACTTATTTCTCTGAATGCTTTTGCTCAGGTCAGCGAATCTGAAGCTGGAAAAGCCGGCCTATTTGAAGTTTATGTAACTAGCTCAGCAGCCATTAGTAGTTTCCGTGTTGAAGCATCAGGAGTAATGGTTTCAAATGAGAGTTCTGCAAAGATGTGTCTTATGATTGGTGAGGCTGCTGCAAACTTTCAGACCCTTGCAACTCTTCGCAAGGTTCAGAATATAACAGGTCTAGAAATTAGCCAGGAATTGAATGAAGTAAGACTTGCTCGAGTTGCTTTCCGTGTTGAAGCAGCAGCCAAGCATTGTCGTTATGAAAAATCGACCACAAAATCGGTTAAGAAAGAGCTTCAAGATATTTTAGATGCTTTCCAGACTCATTAGAATCATTCTCAGTTCACTCACAAATGTAAATGAAATCGAAACGCCCTTGAGACCTTAAAAATCTCAAGGGCGTTTTTTATCTGCTCGGTGGAGTCCATGGCTTACCCCAGTTTGAGGCTTGAGAGCCCTTAATAAGTTTTAGCTGGGCTATTCTGACTTTTCTCACGATCCAAGGCAGATTCCCAGAAGCAGCCGATAAGAATGCCAATGCAACGGCCATAGAAATTAACTTTCCCATTTGATCCTCTCTTTCTCATTCGAAGTTAAATTGGCATACTTAAAGCTGTTTTTAACCATCCGGGCCAATAATTCATGGATGGCTGTTTTAGATCGACCAAAATGATTAGCCAGATCACGCTCTGTTTTGCCCTGAATAAAGCGAAGGAGTGCCAGCTCTCTCAGATTCACTCTTGGCGCAACCCACTCAACTTGGTAATTTCTTAGAAAGGTGAGTGGTTCGTCCAGTTTAGAACCGCGGGCGCCATCTTTAGATTAAATTTGATCGTTTCTAACTAGAATAAAATCTCAAATCTACTTAAGCTTAAACAACTACATACAATGGAGTTGTTTATGAAATGGGTAGCAGTTCTTGCATTTCTTTTAGCTGGTTGTTCCAGCACACCGAATAAAAAAATTGTGAACGAAGAAATTCATTCACCTCAACTTGTCTTCACTATTTCAGAAGGAATCGCGCACCCTGAATCTGTTCTTTATTCAAAAAATGACGACGCCATTTTTGTATCGAATGTTGCGAGCGGCAATCCCGTAGAAACAAAGGCGCTGGGTAACATTAGTAAGCATAGTCGTGACGGTAAAGTGATCGCTGCTCCCTGGGTGAAGGGTTTGAAAGCTCCGAAAGGAATGGCCATTGTTGGGAATGAACTCTACGTGAGTGATGTCGATCAAGTGGTGAAGATCGATATTAAAAAAGCGAAGATCATTCAAACGATTAAAGTTCCTGGATCGAAATTTCTAAATGATGTGACGGCTGATAAAAACGGAAATGTTTATATCTCAGATATGATGACCGATACCATTCACATCTGGGACAAGACAGGTGTGAAGGTCTGGAAGAAAACCCCTACTCTTCGGTCTCCCAATGGCCTCTATATTGATGGAAGTGAGCACATCTTAATGGCTTCATGGGGAAATCCGATTGCAAAGGATTTTTCAACGACGAACCTCGGAGCGCTTTCTGCATTGTCACTCAAGAACTCAGCGGAAACATTCCAAGAAGAAAAATCTTTTGGAGGGAATCTGGACGGCATCTCGGCGGACAGCAACGGTAACCTATGGATCTCTGACTGGATGAATGGCGATATCTACAAAGTACAAAAGAATGGATCCGCTCAGAAAGTTATGAACCTAAAGCAAGGAGCGGCAGATCTATCATTCTCTAAAGAGCTCAACCTTCTATTGATTCCGCAGATGAATGAGAGCAAAGTCTTGGTCTTTAAAGTCAACTAGGCGACATAGCCGATTTGCGGTGCCAAATTGGTACCGCAAAACACTGATCTACTTTATCACAACCCCAAGCCCTTTCAACAATCCCACCGCCTCAGGCAATGAGAACTTCGCACCACGGACTTTGTTGCGAAGAGGATCAATGAGGTAGTTGAACGCCGTTTGAAAATCTGCTTTCAGTAACGTGGTCTCATCAAAGCGTGCATTCAATAAATCGCTCTCGCTAAAATCACATTCAGATAAATCGGCCTGCGCAAAGTCCGCATAGTGCAGAATGCATTGAGTGAAAGCATTCTTCTTCAACTTGAGGCCGCTAAAATTGCCATAACTAAGGATGGAAGTTTTGAAGGTCGGATTCGTCAGATCATCAAGCTTCGTCCAGACTACACCCAAGAGCTTGCAGTTTTCAAAAGTCACATCCCTCATTCGTGCATTACCGAGATTGACGTTACTCAAGTCACAGGTCTTGAAAGTGCAATTTAGGAAGCGAGCATGGGCCAGGTCGAGTTCTTTGAAGTCGCTCTCAATGAAGGTGCATCCCTCAAAGGAAGCGTCTCTGAAGATCGCTGGTAAGCTGTCTTTGCCGGTGTAGGTTTGGTCTAGATATTCTTGCTGCATAATACCTGGGATGGTATCAAAAGCGGCTATGACTCACAAATTTAACGAAGAAGCCGCCAACGAATTAGTCGACGAGATCGGACAGCTGATCCTGGGGGACGATGCACTGGATGACGACGATTGGGTGTCGATCTCTGCGGTCATCAATCTTGATGGCCAGCCAGACGTCAGGGGCTTCATTTATCGCACCGAAGGCCACGCCACACCCAGCACACCTGAAAAGTCTGAGCTCTTGAGTACCGCCAAAGAGCTTCAGAAAGTTATGACGGTAGGTGGTGTCACATGGAAAGCCGTTCTCGTGCAGATCACCTTGCCTGAGTTTGAAATCAAGATCGCGTTTGAGTATGAGTCTGCTGCCAAGTGGCCGATTGAGGCCGAAGCGTTGAGACCTGTGCTCTTAGAGTAACCAAGCTACTTCGCCACATTCCACCAGACAGCTCCATCGCTCGCTTCTCTTTGTAGGAAATCGAACAGCTTCGCATCGTAGTAGACGTTTGACGGCACCGGCGGAAGCTTGCGACAGGGATCATGAAAGCGCTGCGGAGACTTACGGTACGTTACGTCAGCGTCTTGAATGATCGCCCCGATGCGCGCATCAGTCTCTGAGAGGACATTGACGTTCACGGCAAAAATTTTCGTCGACGCGCTCACGACCTTCTTGAAGACCGAAAGCAGAGTTCCACTTCCAACAGGGAGCCAGAGCTCATGCACTGGACGACGCTCCGTCAGATTTTTCCAGTGGCGCAGAATCTCTTCTTCAAGAATGGCGCGAAACTCGGGTGCGTTGAGACCTAATGGAATGGTGTGAGAAGTTGGAATGAGCAGGCCGTGGGATTCTGCTTTCTGGTGCGCTTCGGCCAGGTCCTTACAAAGCACGAGGCGCGCCCCAAAAGATTGGGCCTTAAGAGAAAACTCATGGATTTTTCCATCCGGTGTGAGCTCGCAGTAGAGAACGCAGTCCGCACCTAATTCTTGGCAGGCGTAAGACAGAGCGATCTGCGCGAAGCCGGAAAACGGACTCGCGTAGATGAACTTGCGATGCCCCCGCGCCATGAGTCGCTGAACGTAGCCCACCACGGCCCTCTGCTTGGTTCCCCCAATCAGAAGATCATCGCGTACGATACCGATTATTCGATCGGCGTCGATGTTGATTTCGTCGACCACAAGCGGTGGTGAGTATTTACTTAGAGTTTGCATACAGGGCTCCTATCAATCATGTCTCAACTGGCAATCTAGCGCCGTGGAGAGATGATTGAAACAATAGGCCCCTAATCTTAAATGACGGGATTTGAAGGGATACTTTTAACCGACTCACAAATCAAAAACTTCTGATTTGTGTCCAAGATAGTGGAATTCCCAAAGAGCCTCTTGAGCCTCACCTGGTAGCCCAGGTGGGTGTTCCCTATTACACGCAGAACGCCCCCCACTTTCAGTGATTCGTAGGCATCTTGAAACATCTGCAAGGCGATAAAATCACCTATCGTGGTACCTTGATGGAATGGAGGGTTACAGAGCACGAGATCAAGCGCGCCCTTAGGCTGGCCCTCAAAACAATTGGTCCACACAAACTCAGCTGAGTCCTTGAAGTGGTTCTGGTAATTCGTCTTGGCACTCTCAATCGCCATCGCCGATTCATCCGCAAAAATGATCTTCGCTTTCGGATTAAGCATCTTGGCCTTGATACCGATCACACCATTGGCGCAGCCGAGATCTAGGATCGTATTAAAGTTCCCGCTTGGGAGATTCTGAAGAAAAAAACGTGAGCCAATATCCAGCTTGTCGCGGCTGAAGAGATTGGAGTTGTGGCTAAAAGGAAACTCGAAAGAATCGAGTTTCACTGTCTGGGGATAAGGAGATACGATCGGAGACTTCTCAAAGCGCGCAAAGACAAGACGCGCTTTCTTCTCCGCCAGGCTCGTCGTCGTCGCACCAATGTACTTGTTGAGAAGATCAAAGCTCGTCGGCGCGAGGTGCTTCACCATCGACCCACAAATTAATTGTGAGTTTGAAGTGAGATGCGAAGTGAGACGACAAAGAAGGTCTTCGAAGTAAGACATGTTCTTGGGAATCTGAATCAAGACGTAATCGTAGACGCCTGAAATATCTTGGAGATTGTTGAGGGGGTGAATTCGACCTGCGCTGTTCTGGCGAATCCCCATGCTGGCCACGTAGGAATCGGTATAAGTCGTGGTGTCCTGTCCTTCCAATCCACAGCTCAAAGCCCCGAAATGGTCGTTAATAATCAGAATGCGTTTACCGGTCAGATCCTGGGATTTAATGTGCTTGAGCATAAGCTCGTCGGCGCTGTCCCAGGCCTGCAGAAGATCATTCTTTTTCTGTGGGTAGCGACGGAGATTTTGCATTTTTAATAGTGAGGGGGCTTGCTATCCAGGTCTTTGACTGCTTCCACAATGCCCCGGAGCTCAATCAGCTCTTTTTCCAGACGCTCGATGCGCAGCTGTTGGTCGGTAACAATTCGATTTAATTGCTGCACGAATTCTTCCTGGTGGGAGAACTTGATTTCGAGCTCAATGATACGGGCTTCACTCATAGTGTAATGATTACATCTCCTGTCCTCCAAAGGCCAGATGGACTCATAATATTCCCTATGGGAATCAAGCTATCGACCCTGCTGCTTTCTTTAGGGCTCGCCCTCGGCGTGCATGCTCAAATCATGGTGGTGAGTGATGTGGACGACACCATCAAGGTTTCTCATGTCCTCGATAAGGATTCGGCCCTCGCCAATGGCCCTATGATTCACAACGCATTCATCGGTATGCCAGAGCTTTACCACGCCATCGTCGAACATCCCAACATGCTCACGCTGAAGTATCTCTCGAACGCCCCGAAGAAATTTATCGGTGACATTCACCACAAGTTTTTGAAGACGAACGGTTTTCCCAAGGGAGATCTTGTTACCCGTCGTTGGCGTCAGATTTTTAGTGGTAGCACCCATAAGATCGATTCACTTCGCCGTTTCATCAAAGAGTACCAGCCTCGCGAGATGATTTTGATCGGCGACAACGGCGAGCATGACACAGAAATCTACGCACAGATTCGCAAAGAGTTTCCACATATCACGGGCCCGACATATATTCGGGTCGCCTACTCTATGCTCGGAGACAAAGATGAACGCGGCAAACCCGTTTTGCGCGGTCAAACAGGTTTTTCTACCAGCATTGATGTGGCCTTGCATTTGATGAATAAGGGCTACATGAAAATGGAAGCCGTTGAGTCGATCATCAAAACCTCCGTGCCGACGTTACTCGCCGAGGGTCTTCATGAAGAACGCGGAAAACAAATCGCCTTCCCGGCCTGGTACGACTGCCGTGATTTCACTTTGCCGGAACTCCCTACATTAGTTGATATCGACGCCCACGAACTACTACAAAAGTACGGAGCGAAGGTGAACAAGCGTTGTAGCATTCGAGCGATTAACGACTAGGTTTTGAGCTTGCGCGCTTTTTGGTACACCGTCCTCGCCAACTCATGGCCGAACGGCAAATAGCGATACAATCCGGTCATTACTTTCCCACTGAGCGTTGGGATAATTTCGCGCTCGCCCTTCATCACTCCTGCCACAATCTCTCTTGCACAGGATTCAGGCGTACTGGCGATGCTTTTAATTTTTTCTGGCAGACCATATTGGCTGCCCACTTGCATGATGTCCGTTTGCACGAACCCCGGAACCACCAGGCAAGTCGAGGCAAAAGACTTTCTTGCTTCAAGTTCTAATTGCACGGCGCGGGTGAAACCGATCACGGCATGCTTGCTCGCCACATAAGAACTCATATCTCCACTGGGAATCACGCCAGCAGCTGAGGACATGTTGATGACACAGCCCCCTTTGCGATTAAAGACCTCAAGCCAAAAACGAGTGGCGGTAATGACGGCAATCAAATTCACCGCCATGACTTTATTAAAGTCGGCGGCACTGACATCGAGAAAAGGACCAAGTACTGCGATGCCAGCGTTGTTGCACCAGTAAACAATATCAGGATGGGCCTCATGAATTTTCTGATAAGTCGCTAGGGCCTTGGGTTCATCAGTTACGTCGAGCTGAAAATACTCTAAGCCTTCAGGGCCCGATGGTGCGAGATCGACGCCGACAACTCGCAGACCTTTGTTAAGGAATTCTTGAGCGAGAGCACGGCCGATGCCGCCATTGATACCGGTGATCACGATTTTACTCATATAAAACTTTTTCCAGCACAGCGTGGAACTCATTAGGATGTGTACGCATGGGCCAATGGCCACTTTGCATTTTATGAAGATGAGCTTCGTGGAAGAAACTCTTAAGTTCGTGCTCAGTTGGCATGAGGAGAAATGGATCTCCAACGCCGAAGATCAGATGCACGGGTTGCGAGAGCGCCGTGATAGGTTCGAGCATTTTTTTCGGTGTCAACAGCGCCATTTCTTTGTAACGAGCGAGACCGTCGAGCACTTGATGGTCGTTGCTGCGCAAACGATCATGGGCCGGCAAAGCACCGCGATCGTAGATGAAATTGAGTAGTTTTTTCGCTAAGGGCTTGAGAGTGGTCGTGTTCACCAAGGGGTTGATAAAAATGCCCATGTAGCTTGATTTTAAAACTTGTTTGCCACCTGCTAAGCGACGAACAAACATGTCGAGGGCCATGGTGTTGACCAACACGACTTTTGCAACCCGTTCTGGATAGCGAGCGGCATACTCCGTTGCGACCAGTCCACCCATGTCGTGGGCCACCAAAACAACCGGAACGCCGTCTTCGGTCATTTCATGAACGCGACTGATTTGAGCTTCAAATTTGAGTGAGTGGATCTCAGGCGTGCGACAAACAGCGCGATCACCGAGAAATTCCACGCAATAGCGCCATACTTCAGGGTTATCTGGAAAGCCGTGCAAAAAGATGATCTTCATAACGTGTTGATACTAGCATGGGGTGGTAAAAACACCACGTTCGGACATACAATACCTCTATGGCACTCACCATCAATGTACGTAAGCCGCAGTTTAAATTCGATTCTTCAGTGCCACGTCACTGGCTTGCCCAGTCACCCTTTCGTACTCATTTGTGCAACAGTTTCACTCTGCTTTTCCCAACTGGGGAAAAGTTTTTTATTCGCTCGCTGCAAAAATTTGTGCCGGGTCTCCAAGATGAAACTTTGTACCAGGAAGCCAAACTTTTTATTCGCCAAGAAGCTCAGCACGCTCTTGAGCAAGATAAATTTCTTACGAATCTGCGCGAACAGGGTTATGAGATCGACGGCATGCTTCGTCTGGTAGAAGACGTCATTACCCGTTTTGTAGAAAGCAAAACTAGTGATGAGTTCCGTCTGGCGCTCACGGCGGGGTTTGAGCATCTCACATCCCTTCTGGCGGAGATCGGTCTCGAAGAGAACTTCTTTGAGAATGCCCATCCGCAGATGAAAGCGCTCTTTGAATGGCATGCTCTTGAGGAAATCGAGCACCGTGCCGTTGCTTTTGATGTTTTGCAAAGTGTAGATAGTAATTACTTTCGCCGAGCCGCCGGTCTCATGAGTGCGTATCTCATTCTCTCGGGTCTCACGGGTTACGTCACAGCAAATCTTCTTTGGCAGGATAAGCTCTTGCTGAAAAAAAATACTATCCACGAAGCCCTGAATGTTTTCATTCTTGAGCATGCCCTGTTACCGAAGGCCGTAGGGATTTTCGCGCGCTATCTTCGTCCCGGCTTTCATCCCGGCGAGCAGAAACATCTTGAGGCTCTTATCAAGCGCTTCTTCCCAGATGCTGAGCCAGGCGTCGCCTGATGCAAACTCTCGCCCAAGTTAAAGAGCATCAAAAACTCGCCTATGAATCTGTGGTGCATGTTCGCGGACAGCTTCGCGAAGGCATGACGGAAAAAGAAGCCGCAGCTTTGATCGAAGAATTCTTTCACTGCCGCGGGCACAAACTATTTTTCCATCGGCCATTTGCGTGGTTTGGCGATCGTACCGGCTTTAAAGGTTTCGAGCGACCGCAGTTGCCGAGCTTTAAAAAACCGCTCCCCCATGTAGGTCAACAATTCATGCCTACGGATCGTAAGCTCGAGAAGGGCATGGCGGTCACATTGGATGTGGCTCCGGCCGTAGATGGCTTTGCCGTGGATATTGGTTATAGCTTCAGCTTTGGTGATAACCCCGCCGTACTCAAAGCACGTCAAGACCTTAAGCCGTTCAGAGATATCATTCTCAAAGCCGCTCAAGAGCGTGTCGCTATTGCGGAAATCTATCGTCGTGTCGAAGTCCATCTCTTGGATCTGGGTTACAGCAACTGCCATGGCATCTATCCGCTGGGAGTGCTAGGACATCGTGTGGGCCAGCTGCCCCTCTTAGGCGTCCCCAAGATCAGCGTGCTCGGTTTTCATCCCCAGGCCTATGCGTACCTCATTAAAGAAAAAATTTTCGGCCCAGCGATCATGACCGCCGATGAAAAGCGCCCATTATCCAATGGTCTCTGGGCGATTGAGCCCCATCTTGGTCGCGATGAGTTCGGTGTTAAGTTCGAAGAAATTCTCGTGGTAAGCAATGAGAGTGTGTACTGGCTCGATGACCAGCTTCCTCATATGACGGAAGTCTAAGATTAGTTAAGGTTTTACTGTTGGAACATCTTCAATTTCTACAGCGTAGAAAAATTCACTTTCTTTATCGAGCATCTGACTCAAGTCTTGCTTCTTATTGAGCATGAGACGAGTAAAGGGAATTTTCATCTTGCGCCCTTGAGCGTCGATTAAAGTGATGTCTTTATCTGAATAGGATTTCAGTTTGCCTTTAATGCTTTGAGCATGTCCTGCAATTACTGGGAGAGCGACTCCCCATGCCAAAATGAATCCTAGACTCTTTTTTTTCATTAACGACTCGCTGCTGGTTCTGTTCCACCTGGCACGGTTAAAACTGCACCGTTAATGCCGGCCAAGCCACCGCCAGTTCTATTGTTGAACGTTACTCCTCCACCACAGAAGCTTGTGTCGCGGACCGTGTTTTCAGCAAAGTCTGTATTGCACATCACGCGACCAATAAATTGGCTCTCGGCTGATGGATTACAGAACATTTGTGGACGATCCCCTTGCGCACCATCTCGGTACTGAGTCGCGAGTTCTCTTTGACCATTAAATGCAAACCTCTCAAGAGGTCGAGAAATGAAGGCACGGATATGACCTGAAGGTACACGACCCGCGGCTTCCCAAGAGGTCACGCGTCTTTCAATATCGATGAGTACTTCGAGTTTCTCGCCGATGGCCGCTAGGATCTGAGGCAAGTCAGTGCGAGGCGGGGTCTGAGCACTGAGCACTTCGCGGCTACGATTATAATACTGAATCCCCATCGTCGCTGCTTCACGAGCGAGTCTCAATTCCTGAGGAGTGATCGTTGGTACAGGAACATCCGCCGATGGAAACCCACTGTTGATTTCAATCACACGACTCGCTTGAGTCTGCCAATACGCGTGGAGGGCCGCGAGAGTGAGAAACCCATCATTGTCTGTCACCGAAAAGTTTGTCTGTGCATATTCGCCAGCAGGGGCGTTGTGCCTACCTGTGATGACAAATTTTTTCAGGTTAGCTGAACCGGATGTATATTGCTGAACCTCAAGGCCGGTAAAATCCACATTACACACAACATCTGTTCTTGCGTTCAAAGGGCGTGTACCTGCAGGGCTTCCGCAAGGAACTCCGGCCTGCCGTGGACCATAGGTCCCAGGACAGGGTTGTCCATCATCAACAGGATTCTGTCTATTGCGTCCGTTTAAGATTGTGTCTCTTGATAGGTCGTAGCTCTCAGATTGAGCAGGACGAAAGCCCGGCAAAATACCTTGACCGCTTTGGTACAAGTTGCCACTACCACCACTTCCAGGTCTTGATAAATCTGCTGCCGGATCGAACCGTGGTTGCGCAAACGCCTGACTCATCCCTAATGTTAGGAGAGAAAGAGTCGAGATCATTTTCAATGTAGCTTTCACGTAGCATCCTTTGAGAGTTCAACACCCGGTCACTATAGGATTGTATTGTAGGCAGCTTGAATCCCATGCGAGGAAAACTCTGCCTGTTCAATAGCCTCTCTGAAATCAATCAGTTGTGAGCGTTTGAATATTTTATTGTAACTCCTGAGGTGCCCATTACAGTTGTCGGCCCGAAATCTTCAAGGCCTTAGAGGCTAAATGCTGCTGTTGCCATAAATAGAACAATCAATCTCAATTGTTGCGACTTATGCAAGTGCCTCCTCGTGCCTATATTGTTTGCAAGGAGGCATTATGCTTAAAATTCGTCGATCAAATGAACGTGGTTACGCAGAACATGGGTGGTTACAAAGCCATCATACTTTTTCTTTTGCTGGTTACTATGATCCCCAGTACATGGGTTTTCGCGGCTTGCGCGTGATCAACCAAGACAAGATTGCGGGCGCTAGCGGCTTCCCTACTCACCCCCACCGTGACATGGAAATTGTCACCTATATGGTTGAGGGAGAACTCACGCACCGTGATTCCATGGGGAATACAGAAGTGATTCGCCGAGGTGAAGTTCAGTACATGTGCGCCGGTACCGGTGTGGCCCACTCCGAGTACAACGCTTCGGAGAAAGAAGCTCATCTCTTACAGATCTGGATTCAGCCGCAAGAGCTAGGCCTTAAGCCGGCCTACGGACAGAAGTCATTTCTTTCAGACTTCAAATCAGGGAACCTCACTCGTGTGTTGTCTCCGGATGGAGCAGATGGAAGCGTAGCGATCCAACAGGACGCCAATCTATGGGTCGGTTGGCTGAAGCCGCAGACTTTCGCTTTGCCGTTGAAGAAAGATCGTCATGGTT
>JAKFUR010000138.1 GCA_021732585.1 Bacteriovoracaceae bacterium | reverse complement strand
ATTTTCTAACAGCGTCAGTAATAGTGCTGGTGGAAAGTCCAGAGCGGTTTATGATTTTCTAATGAACTCCAGGAAGGAGAAATTAAGTATGAAAACCTATGGATGGGTTTTAGCGTGTTTGTTGTTCGTGCCGATGTCGGCATTTGCCACGGGCAGCTGTCGCCCCAAAGATGATCGCCCTCTGATCATCGGTCACACCTACAAACTCGATTGGTTTACCACCTACCGAATGAAAAATTCGGCGCGTCTGTTGGGATATAAAATTAAATTCCAAGATATGCGTAATGCCACCTCAAGCGAAGCAGGCCTACAGCAAGTCGATGGCGTGATTTTTCCTGGTGGTGCGGACATCAATCCGGACTACTACGCCAAAGATAGTTTGCCACCGGAAGTGCTGGCGACTGTTGAGCAGTTTCGCCGTTACTACAAGCCTTCATCAGAGGGGACCGCGCGCGATCCTTTTGAATACGACGTTTATAAAAACTACTTCTCCTCTCCCCAGTTCGCTACTTTACCTGTCCTCGCCATTTGCCGTGGCATGCAGATGATGGCCGTCGCGAAGGGGATACCACTTCTGCAAGACGTGAAAGCGGAACTCGGAATTAAGAATCGCTACAATCGCTTTGATCGTTTCCGCGTGACGGATACGAGTGGCATCATGGGCGCGCTCTTTCCCTCGGGAAATGCTCTAGGTTTCAAGTACCATCACCAAAATCCTCGTCTTGAATACCTCGCTTCTTATCCGGATCGTCACCCCGATGTGAAAGTCACAGCGACCTCATGGAGTGGGCGCATTGTTGAAGCGATGGAACTCACGGATCGTCCGCTGTTGGGTTTGCAATTTCACCCTGAAAAATCTTTTCCTTCTGTTAAGCATCGTGTTTTCAAATGGCTCCTCACGGAAGCTTGTGAGCGCACACACCATGGAGACTCAAAATGAAATCCATTCTACTTCTCTGCTCTCTCATTTACGCCGCTCATTCCTGGGCCAATCTCCACCTCGCACCACCAGATTTTAATATTCCCGAAGGCCGCGCGGTTTTCGTTGATATGACTCACGCTCATCACGGTATTGTCTTCGATGCCGGCAAACGTCGCACGACAGCGACTTCAACCATCCAATTCACCGTCACGAAACCCGGCATGCCGATTTTTGATTTGGTGCCTACACCAAGTCTTGTTGAGATCAACGGCCAGCCAGTCGATCAGAAATTAATTTCATTGCCAGGCAATGAATCAAAAGTGCGAGTGGCCCTTCAACCTTTAGCGATCGGCACTCACACACTCAAAGTGGTGAACCAGATCAAAGAAAACGTGGGCTATACCATTTTCCGCAACGTCAAAGCCGCATTCTGGATTCGTGATTTGAAAGATCGTTTGTTCTGGGAGCAGTATCTTCCTGTTAATCTTGAGTTCGATCAACACGCCCGCGTGATGGATATTGAACTCAAGGGCCGCAAGATCCACACGCAAGTTGTGCATGCCAACGGCAAAGTCACCAAGACCGGCAAGAACGCTTGGCGAATCGAGTATCCAGCTTGGTACACCACTTCTTCGCCTTACTTCCACACTATGAGAAAAGGCTCGCGCCGTACTCAGTACTTCAATGTGAAGTCCATTGATGGCCGTGAAATTCCATTCACAGTTTACACTTTCATCCCCTGGAGCGTGAGTAAGTACTCAGCAGAAGCTCGTCGCGTGTTTGCAGAACTCGAAGCGGACTACGGTCCATGGATGCATGATAGCTTCATCGCTTATGGCGCCGGCTTCGGTGGGATGGAACACTCGGGTGCTACCATGACTTCCTTCGCAGCGCTCGACCACGAAATGCTCCACTGCTACTTCGCGAAAGGTGTTATGCCAGCGGATGGTAATTCAGGATGGATCGATGAAGCCATTGCGAGTTGGCGTGACCGTGGTTATTACCGTAGCCCAACTCCGGGTGTGCCGGCGAACCTGGCTGGCCGCTCGATCTACGCACGGAACACGAATAACCAGGCCTACGCTCATGGTTCTGCTTTCCTCGCATACCTGGACTTCCTCATGCAGGACAAGGGCGGACTCAAGGCCTTCTTGCGTGGCTACTTCCAGACCTACAAAAAGACCCTCATCACCACTGATCACTTCATCAATAACTTAGAGTTCTTCAGTGGTCTCGAGCTCAAGCAGCTGTTTTTAGATAACGTCTATACGCCGACTCCTGAGAAGGGCGATGTTGCTGTTGAGAATCACTTCCATCCGGCCGTGAGTGAGGAAAAGCTTCTCGAGGCCCTTTAAACAAGTCTTCCAAGCCCGATTGAGGCCCTAGGGCCCCCTCGGTGAGCATAAGAAGTAAGGGACCTACGGGTCCCTTTCTTTTTTACCCCATCCATAGCGGCCAATCCGGGGGCGGGTTACTCTTATCGCCGTAATGAAAAATCTGCTTTCCGCCTTAATTCTATCGGCACTCAGTGTCTGCGCCATGGCGCAGTCGTTGACCACGACGACCCCTTACGACCTCACATCAACCGTGGGATCACCTTTATCTTTGCCGATCCGCTTTGATCTCAGTGGGCGGGTCTCATTTCTTTTAGGGGGCGTGAACTCGACGGTTTTCCCAGTTTTCACTCATGCAGGCTGGGAGCGACAGAAGTACGATTACGTTCCGGCGGTTTTAGGTTTATTGCCGGACTGGCAAGAAGCCGATGCCAGCGTGCCTCGCTTGCAGGTTCGCCGTCATAAAATCGAAGGTGGTCTTGGCATTGGAGCGGCTACCAAACTTTTATCCGCCAAACTCGGGCTCTCGCTAGGACTGGTGCCCTTTAAAGGAGCGAGCTGGGAATCACGGGCATTCAGAGAACCCAGCGAGGGACGTTGGTCTTTGCCGCTGGATCATGCGGCCTGGGATGAATGGAGCATTGGCGAAGGAAGAGACTATCAAGTGTTCGGTGGTTTCACGGCTTCACTGGGCGTGTCGCTGATTGGTCTTAGCACCGGCCAAGTGTTTCGGACCACCCAAGAGCGCTGGCAACTTTCATTAGAAAAAATTTCGTCGAAGCATATGCGCGTGCGCATCCGTCGCGACAGCTGGAAAAAAGCCGGTTTTGTCGTCGGCCCGATAATCGCCAATTGGGAGCGCGCGGCCATGACTTATTTCGATCAAGAGCGCGCCTACTTGCTGGATATGCAAGATTCCGCCGGGCCCGAAGCTCTTCGCGCGCTCTGGGCCGGGCGTTTAGATGAATTGCAAACCTCGGCGGCCGTGAGTGAAGAGGGCAGTGTGCGCACTTGGAACGGCACCTACCGTGCTCGCTATTTGGGCATTCCTTATATTTACGGCCAAAGCACGGCCCGTGTTGATCTTCAGTCGTGGGAAACGGCAGACGGTGGACGCTCACTGGGTATTCTCAATTTACAGACGCGCAACAACGGTATTCTGCGCGAGGCCGATCCGCAGGTGTGGACCATTGTGCATGATCCTGCCGACGGCGCCATGTACTTCCTCGCCATCTCGCAGTCGATCGAGCGAGGCAGCGTCGGTGTCCATGAAAAGTTAGGGTACTGGATGGAACGCATCGGTCTCAACATGCAGTGGCCGCACTTAAGCAAAAAAGATTTCCTCGATGCTCGTTTGATGTTCGCCGTCACCACAGCTGCATGGGAGCGTTGGTCAAAAGTGGAGCTAGAAGTCGCGGCTTACCAAGAATTGTGCGCTGATTTCCGTCTCAAATGTCAAAAAGAACGGACAGCTCGCAAAGGCATAAAGCGCTGGAATGAGATTCTCGAAATACGTGATGAGATTCGTCCACTTCAGATGGCCGAGTTCTTGATTCGTCATCCCTTGCTGTGGGGGATGCTGGTGATTGGCAGCAAAGACAAACTCAAAGCTGAGTTTATGGCCCACGGGAATCGATGGATGCCGGTGCAAAAAATTCTTTCAACGCCTTAAGCGATTCATCGATCTGCGTTTTCTCAATGGTAATTTTCATCTGCACATAATCAGATGCCAAAATTTCGGCTTTAGGGTTTCCGAAACGCTTGATCAATTTCACAATGCCGGTGTTGTCAGGCAGGTAAGTGAAGCGCAGAGTTTCAATCCCGCGCTCAGCCGCAGCGATAAGACAAAAATGCATCAGCAAAGTCCCTAAACCCACGCGCTGATAGTCATCTATCAATAGCAACGCCACTTCCGCTTCTTTGGGGGTGAGATCATCGCGCACCATGCGCATGACGGCGATGCCACGCTCGGGATTGTGCACTTCTTCTACGCCGAGAGCGAAGTGATGATAGCCGTCGATCTCAGTGAGATGCTTGAGCTCGCGTTCGGTGAAGCCATTTTTGATGCCGAAAAAACGATGGCGAATGGTTTCTCGGGACATATGAGCGATACCAGCCGAAATCTTGACGCGTGCCTCAGGTAACAGAAAACCCACCCGCAAGTCGGTGCCGCGCCAGTGGAATTCACGTTTAAAATCGAGTCCTAGAATCATCTCGACACGATTCCAGGCCTACTCACGGGAGCCTTTTTGTTTTCAGAGGTTTTAATGAGGCGGGGGAGGTTGTGGGCGACAGCGCAGAGCCCGTGCTGAATTCCACAAATCACATCTTCGCGCTCTACATCCAAAATATCTTCCAATTCAGTTAGACCCCAGTTCACGACGGCTTTGTAGGGCGTTAATTCACAGGTCTCAATAACGGTTTTTTTGTGCTCGAACAGAATTTGTGCCAAAGGCCTCGGATCTTCTGTGAAGCTCAGATAATTTTCGAAATAAAAGCGAAGGCCACTATCAATGCTCTGCTCCATACCTTTGCGAAAAAACCAACGATTGCCCTCATTGCGACGCGAGCGGCAGTCCTGAACGTTGTGCTTCAGATGGAGTTCGGCCTGTTGGAGAATTTGCTGGTAAAGCTGAGCGCGTCGGCGCTGAAGCATTTCAAGTTCATGCAGCATGGGGGCATGATAAGCCCATTCGCCAATCGCACCAACTTTTCTTTTGGCCAGACGCTGCTGCGACGGCCTTTGTCTGAGGAAATCTGCGTTGCGGGATGCTTAGGCCGTGAGTTAGGATGGCTTAAATTAAATTAATAGTTAGACAACATCCCAGGGCCGTCTCGGAATGACTGTTTACGACCTGCCTGCCATTAATGCGTCCCTCAACGCGATCGCCACTGTCCTGCTGGGCAGCGGTTACGTAGCAATCAAGCGTGGAAATAAAGAGCTTCATAAAAAATTGATGATCTCAGCGCTGCTGGTATCGGCGGCTTTTTTGGGTTGCTACCTGGTCTACCACTACCATGCCGGTTCAAAACCTTTTCCTGATTTAGGTTGGATTAAAACACTCTATCTTATCATCTTGGTTCCCCACATTATTTTGGCCGCCATCATGGTGCCCATGATCCTCAAAACTTTTTGGCATGCCTTTCGCGGAGAGTGGGAGAGTCACAAAAAAATCGCGCGCTGGACTTTTCCGATTTGGATGTACGTTTCACTCACCGGTGTCGTCATTTATTTGATGCTCTATCAGTGGTTCACAACAGCGTCATGATTAACAATAATCCTATTCCAATTGCGCGGGATCAGTAATACCATGAGTTACAAAAAAGGAATCCGGTATGTCACACGCATCATCGCTTGATCATCATCAAGAGGATCGAAACGACCCTCAATTCGGCAAGGCCTCCATCGGCAAACTCGCCATGTGGATTTTCCTTGTTACCGACGCCATGTCGTTCAGTGGTTTTCTCTTGGCCTACGGCGTTTTGCGCGCCACTCAGGATTGGCCACACCCGGCTCAGTACCTAGGGATCAACCTTTCAGGTTTTGCTACTTTCATCCTCGTATGCAGCTCGCTCTCTATGGTTCTTGCCATTGATTGCTGCAAAGGCAAAGACCGCCAGGGCATGTTGAACTGGCTCTTGGTCACGATTGCAGGCGGTGTGTTCTTCTTGGGCATTCAAGTTTACGAATATCAGCACTTGGTTCACCAAGGCATGACTCTCGCGAACTTTGCCCACGGTAACAATCTCTTCGCCTCGACGTTCTACGTAATCACCGGCTTCCACGGCTTGCACGTTCTCACTGGAGTCATTTACTTGATCTGTGAGTACCGCTTTGCTCGCCAGGGTCGCTATGACAATGGAGACTACAACCGCCTCGAGATCCTTGGTCTCTTCTGGCACTTTGTGGACTTGGTGTGGATCTTGGTCTTCACCTTTATCTATCTCCTATGATCAAAACACTTCTTAGTTGTTTATTGATGGTGTGGTCGTCGGTAGTTCTGGCTTGTCCAAACTGCCACGCCGCTTTGAATGACGGGAAACCGCCTTACACAATAATCATTTTAGGTGTGTTCATTCTTGTGACTTATATCCCGTTCTATTTGCTCTTTAGAGCCGCGAAAAAATACGACCCAAAAAACTAACGTTGAGCTGCTATGACTACACTTTTTGCAACTTCGATAGATCTGGCCGGACATAAAACATCACTCATCGGTGATATTTTATCTCTTACGAAAGCTCGTCTTTCGATGTTGGTGATTTTCACCAGCGCTTTGGGCCTCTTTCTCGCTCCTGGTGAAATCAGTCTCATGACTGGTATTGTCGCTACGCTGGCCACTTCTGGTCTCGTCGCCGGTGCTTGCATGATCAATTGTGTGATGGAAAAAGACATCGACGCCAAAATGGAGCGTACCAAGTACCGTCCTTTGCCGGCCGGTCGTATTTTGCCTGAAACCGCTCTTAAAATGGGCGTCTCTTTAATTGCGATCTGCCTGATCGCACTTTTTCTCTTCGCAAATCCTTTGACCGCTTTCTTGGGTCTCGTAGCGACTGTCACTTACGTTTTTCTCTACACCCCGATGAAGCAACGCACGTCATGGGCGTTGTTTGCCGGCGCGATTCCAGGTGCCATTCCGCCCTTGATGGGCTGGACCGCCGTCACCAATTCAATCGGTCTTTTGGGCGTGGTTCTCTTCGCCATTTTGTTCGTCTGGCAATTGCCGCACTTTCTCTCCATCTCGATCTACCACGCGAAAGACTACAAGAACGCGGGCCTCAAGACGTTCCCAACGGACCTTGGCATTCGTGTTGTCGTCCATAAAATCGCGTTCTACACGTTGATCTTGTTGTTGGTTTCTCTCTTGCCGTTCACCTTGGGTGAAGCAGGTGAGGGATACCGCAACACCATGATCGTCGTGGGTGGTGCCTTCGTGGTGCTGGCGTTGATCGGTTACAAATATAAAGAAGATTCACAGGACATGCTGACGTGGTCACGACGCTATTTCTATTCGTCGTTGGTCTATTTGCCGTGCGTGTTCGTGGCGATGCTCGCTTTTAGATAATTTTTTTTTGCTTATTCTGAGGGGAAGCTTAATGGACTTTTTAAACTTAAGTGTATCGACGAGCTGGTGGGAACTCTCTAAGCCGCCGCTAGACATCTCGACCAACGGTCATTTGATCGACAGTCTCTTTGTCTATACCAGTGTCTTGGCCGTTTTCTACTTCATCCTAGTTTGCATCGGCTTGTTCGGGTTCTCTTACCTTTACAGCCAGAAGCGCAACAAGACGCCTTACTACACCTACGGCAACAAGAAGAAACACCTTCTCGTTACGGCCTTCATCGGCGCGGCGGTTTTCCTTTCAGTCGACTTAAACATCACACGTCTTTCAAACAACGACTTGTTGGACGTGTTCTGGAAATGGCCCAACCCTAAAACTGAAAAAGTTCTGCGCGTAGAAGTGATGGCGCAGCAGTGGATGTGGTCTTTCCGTTACGCTGGTCCAGATGACCAATTCGGCACAGCGGACGACATCGTCACGAACAATGACCTTCGCGTTCCTACCAACACGAAGATTCTTTTCCACCTCACGTCTAAAGACGTTATCCACTCATTCTTCGTACCTAACGTGCGCTTGAAAGTGGACACCATTCCAGGCCGTATCACACGCGTGTGGTGGGATGCGAATATCCCAGGGGAATACGACATCGTGTGCGCCGAGATGTGCGGAACTCACCACTACCTCATGAAAGCAAAGCTAACTGTGTACAGCGAAGAAGACTTCAATCGCTGGCGTTCGACATCTGAAAAATTGGCATTAAACGCAAATGATCCCGACGATAAAAACTTAGCGTGGGGCTGGAAGTGGGAGTACTAATATGAGCGGCGGATATAACGAAATTCACCCGGAACCTACCACCTTCTGGAGTAAGTACATCATCTCCTTCGATCACAAAGTGATCGCGAAACAATTCCTGTGGTACGGAATCGCTTTCCTGGGTATCGGCGGCCTCATGGCGCTCTTGATCCGCTGGACACTGGCCTACCCAGGGGAAGCTTTCCCTGTCATCGGGCATCTCTTGTTCCCGAACTCGGCCGGTATCGTTCCACCAGATAGCTACGCCATGCTTTTCACTATGCATGGAACCATCATGATCTTCTACGCCATCACACCGATCTTGATTGGTGCGTTTGGTAATTACTGTATTCCGCTCATGATCGGCGCGCGCGATATGGCGTTCCCGATGTTGAACATGCTCTCCTTCTGGTTTGCGTTCCTTTCAGGACTTGTGTTGCTCGCATCACTCTTCTTGCCTTTGGGAGCAGCGGCCGGTGGTTGGACATCCTATCCGACACTGTCCACCATGATCGGTAGTCCGGGTGCGGGGCAGACCTTGTGGTGTGTTGCTATCTTCTTGTTTGGTGTTTCATCAACCATGGGTGCCGTGAACTACGTCACGACTGTTATTACTTTGCGCGCTCCAGGCATGGGCTACTTCGATATGCCGTTGACTGTTTGGGGTCTCTGGCTCACAGCAATTTTGAACGCGATCTTTGTGCCGGTCTTGGGCGCAGGTGTGATCTTGCTGACTCTTGATCGCGTGATGGGAACGACGTTCTTCCTCGCTGGTGCATCGGCCACGTCAGGTTCAGGCGACCCGGTTCTCTTCCAGCACGTCTTCTGGATTTTCGGTCACCCGGAAGTTTACATTTTGATTCTTCCAGCATGGGGTATCGTGTCTGACTTGTTGTCATTCTTCTCTCGTAAGCCGGCCTTCGGCGCGAAAGCGACGGCGCTTTCGATGACTGCAGTGAGCGTTCTTTCAACCATCGTTTACGGTCACCACATGTTCACTACGCAGATGAGCCCGTTGCTCACGCAGTCGTTCATGACCTTGACCATGACCATCTCGATTCCTTCTGCGATCTTCTTTGCCAACTGGCTCGGTACGATCTGGAAAGGCTCGATCCGCTTTGATTCACCGATGCTCTTCTCGTTGGGTGTAGTTTTCGTCTTCGGTCTCGGCGGTCTTACAGGCCTTCACTTAGGTACCGTGACGACTGACTTGTACCTCCACGATACGTACTTTGTGGTTGGTCACTTCCATTACACCATGGCGGCTTCGGTTCTCTTGGGTGGCTACGCAGGTATCTACTTCTGGTTCCCGAAAATGTTCGGTCGCATGATGAACGAGACCATGGCGAAGATCCACTTCTGGGGAACGATGATTCCTTTGAACGGGATTTTCTTCGGTATGTTAATGGTAGGTTACGGTGGCATGCACCGTCGTATCTACAACCCGTTTGTGTACGACTCACTTAAGCGCTTAATGCCGATCAATGAAATGATCACCATCTCTGCGATTCTGATGGGTCTCTTCCAGATCATCTTCGTGATCAACTTCCTTTGGTCTCTCTACAAAGGCAAGAAAGCAGTCAACAACCCGTGGAACGTGGGCACCTTGGAGTGGACGATTCCATCTCCACCGGTTCATCACAACTATGATGTGATTCCTGTCGTGAAGTGCGGCCCGCACGAGTTCGGTAACCCGAATTTGAAGAACGGTCGTGACTTCCAATATCAGACGGAAGAATTGGTACAAGGACCAGCGTGAAACGTAACGAGCTACAAAACAACCTCGCCATGACCGTCGTGCTGATTTCAGCGGCGATGCTCTTTGTGACGCTCTTCATGGGGTATGCCGTCTACCGTTCATCGGCTGACGTGTGGCCTCCTGTGGGAGTGGCCAAGGTTTCTCTGTGGCTCCCGTTTCTGAGCACGATCTTTATCAGTATCAGTAGTTGGTACTGCTATCAGGTCCGCTTGAGCGTCGCGAAGAATGATATCTCAGCCGCGAAAAGCCAGCTCTGGCTGACCACGGTTTTGGGTTTGGCCTTTATGCTCGCGCAAAGCGGGCTGTGGTTTTTCATGAAAAGCTCAGGCGTCTTTGTGACGTCAGGGATTTTTGCTTCAGTGATGTACGGCTTCACGTGGATCCATGCGGTTCACGTGGTGTTGGGTCTCTTTGCTTTGGGTTATTTGCGCTGGGTTCTTCGGACTCCATCACCGTACATCTTGCAGAAAACCATTAATGTAGAAAAGTTCTGGCACTTTTTAGGTGTTGTTTGGGTTGTCATGTTTATAGGCCTGTTCGTTTTTTAGAAGGATGATTGTGGAAGTAGCAGCAACAACTACCGGGCATGTTCGTAACTCAACGTTTGTTGAGAAGATGGTGCTTAATAAGTGGTTCTGGATTGTCGCTTCGACGTTCCTTTTCGCGTATCCCTTGCTGAAAAGCATCGGCCGCCGTTTGCCCAATGAGCTTCCGGTTCTCACGACGGTACCGTACTACTCGTTTTACGATGAAAGCGGACAGACTTTTGGCTCGAGTGAACTGAAGGGCAAGGTCTATTTGATTCATGTGATGTCGACGGATTGCACAGGCATCTGTGATTTATCGTTTAAAGAAGTTCAGCGCGTGCAACATCGAATCCGCGGCGTGGTAGATCGCGCGGCCATCGTGTCGCTGACAGTAAAGCCCGAGCAAGACACGTCAGCTGTCCTCACGGTCAAGGCGCGTGAACTTAAGGCGAATCCGAATGTGTGGCGTTTTGTTTCTGGCCCAGCGTCTGAGACCGAAGCACTCATCGTGAACGGTTTGAAGGTTCCGAACCAGCTCGGTAAGAGAACTCTCACGATGGACGAAGTGATTCAATCGAATCATCTCGTGCTAGTGGATCAGCAGGGGAGAGTGCGTGGGTACTATCCGATCGTGAAAGATGGAATTAACAAGTTAATGATTGATATGGGTTTATTAATTAATAGAAAGAGTCAATCCTAGGACAAGGAGCAGTTTGTGAGTGATGTAAGTCACAAGAGTCATCGCGGCGAATACTACAAGGTTTTTGCCGTTCTCACGGTACTAACGATCGTCGAGCTGATCATACCTGATATGAAGATCAGTTATTTCGCGAAGGCGAGTTCACTGACGTTCCTCGCGGTCGGCAAAGCGGCTATCGTGGGCTATTTCTATATGCACTTGAAGGAAGAAACAAAGTGGATGAAATTCGTCGCTTTGATTCCTTTGTCGGCGGTGGCCTATGCCGTCTTTATTATTCTTGAATCAGTTTATCGCTAATTCGAAGGAATTATTTATGGAAGCTCCAAAAACGGCGAAGCCTCAGTTTACTTCTGAATCTTCGATCATCGTGCACCCTTACAACTTTCCTAAGGCGAAGCAATTGTTGTCGCCAACATGGTTGTTGTTGCTTGTTCTCTTCATCGCCTTCTTCATTTTGAAAGGCTTCATCTACATCTCTGATGAAAAAAGACACGGTAAATAGTCATGGAAAGGAACGTTATGAAATTTGTACTTCTGGCCATGCTCGTCTCAGTTACTGCCTGTGAGAAAGCAGTTTTCACTGAAGGCAAAATGTTTGCCGGTGGAAAAGCTGTCGACGCAGAAACGCTGAACTTGTGACATAACACCTATCTTGAATACTGCATCCAGTGCCATGGCGCTGCTGGTGACGGTAAGGGCGTTTCACATGCGGGCATGAACCCGCCGCCGCGTAACCTCACGCAGGGTCTCTATAAATTCGCCA
>JAKFUR010000027.1 GCA_021732585.1 Bacteriovoracaceae bacterium | reverse complement strand
GAACTTCAGGCAATGTTCTGCGCGTGGGCATCAGCGGCACTCACGCCGATCCTTTTGGTTACGCCCTTTGTATTATGCTCATGGCGATGTTTTTTGCCAAAGTCCTTTGGGACAAGCAGATCACCACCTTGCCAGATCTCTTTCGCAAACGGTTTTCTCCGAGTGCTGAAAAACTCGCGGCTTTGATCATGATTCCTTCAAGCTTGGTGTGGGCCGGCGCTCAGATTCGTGCCTTTGGACAAATTATTCATGTGACCTCGGACTTTAACGTCAATGTCGCTGTCAGCGTCGCTGCTCTCGTGGTGATTATCTACACTATGTTCGGTGGGCTTTTAGCTGATGCGTACAATGATCTCATACAAGGTATTGCCATTATTATCGGTCTGATCATTTTGTTCGTCGTGTTGGTCATGGGCCTTGGTGGCCCGGAGGCCGCATGGCAGATGGTGAAACCGGAGAGTCTCGACTTTTTTAAAACTGAGGAAACCAGCTGGATGGCGCGTTGGGAAATGTGGCTCGTGCCCATCCTTGGATCACTTATGAGTCAAGAACTCGTAAGTCGAGTTTCGGCATCGCGATCAGCTAAGGTGGCGGTTCATTCCGCGTGGCGCGCTTCCTTTATTTATCTTTTAGTAGGAATTCTTCCCGTAGGGATTGGTTTGTTGGGCCATGTCTATCATCCCAATCTGGCTGAAACCGATAGCATCATGCCCTTGCTCGCCAAACAGCACCTGAATGTATTTCTTTATGTGATTTTTGTGGGTGCTCTTGTGGCGGCGATTCTTTCTACGGTGGATTCGACGTTGCTCGCCGTTTCAGCTCTTGCGACTCACAATTTGCTCTATCCGCACATGCCTCATCTTTCCGATAAACGAAAAGTTTTGATTGCTCGTATCGGTGTGTTGCTATCAGGTGCGGTTGCTTACGGAATTACTTTCAGCTCAGACTCGGTCACGGAGATGGTGGAGACGGCGTCAAGTTTAGGTGGCCCCACAATCCTCGTGATGGTGTGTTTTGCGCTCTTCACGAAAATCGGCAATCACATCAGTGCACTGATCGCCATGGGGACAAGCTTGGTGGTGTGGTTTGTTTGTCACTTCGTCATCGAAGCGGAAGCACCAGTGATCTGGACGGTTGCGAGTTGTTTGGGAAGCTATCTTTTGACTGTGCCGTTTGTGAGCAAAGTCGGGGAAACAGGGTTAACTATTTCCCCGCAAGATAATTAAGCGAGAGTCGTCGGAGCTGTGAAATCGCGGTCCATGACAGTTTTGCGTTTGTCAGACTTAGCGTTTTCAATCGCTTTGAGGCAGATCGTTTGAACGCGAACAGTGAGCTGTTCAATCGCCTGTGAAGACGTTGAAAGGCCTGCTTCGTCCTTAATGAACTTTTTGACTTTGCTGGTCACGACGAGAGCTTCGTCTTGGCCTTGGCCTTCAACATATAAATTGAAGTCCTTACCCATAACAGTCTTGCGACCAAGCTTCTGGGCATGAGCAACAGCATCGCGGCAGCTTTTTACCAAGTCAGCGTTAAGGGGCTCAAAGAAGCCAGCCGAGGTGTTGAACTCAGACTTGTCTTTGATGAATTTCTTAACTTTAGAGATAACAATTAGATTTTCCATGGAGTAACTCCCATTCACATTAACGTGTTAAATCGAAGACCCACTATAGCAGGGGCCAATCGATTGTGTGCATTGTCATTTCCTCAAGAGACGCTTAATTGTTTACGTGATGTCCCTAGACGATTTCCCCCCCCCACGGTAGTTATTTTACTGCTTTAGCTCCAAGGACATTTATATGGCAGGGCAGCACAGAATCGTCGTTACGGGAATCGGCCTCACGGCCCCGAACGGAAACTCGTTGGAGAGTTTTCGTGATGCACTTTTGCGTGGTGTTTCTGGAGTCCGTCACACGGAAATTCGTTACATGGGTCAACAAGTGGCAGGCCTCTGCGACTTCGACGAATTCAAATACCAATCCAAAAAAATGCGTCGTCGCGGAACTCGTGCGGGCAGTATTTCTATTTGGTGCGCCAACGAAGCTATCGAAAACGCCAAGCTTGATTGGGCCAACGTTGATAAATCTCGCGTGGGTGTTTTCTTAGGCATCACCGAGCACGGCAACGTTGAAACTGAAAATGAAATTTTCGAGATGCACCAAAACAATCTCGACTGGAAGTCGTGGTCTCCGCACCACAACCCGCGCACAGTGGCCAACAATCCAGCTGGTGAAGTGACACTCAATAAAGGCATCACGGGCCCCCATTACACACTAGGTGCTGCATGTGCTGGTGGTAACGTTGGGATCATCGCGGGCGCCCAGCAGTTGATCCTCGGCGAGGTCGACGTCGCTCTTGCCGGCGGCGTTTCTGAGTCCCCGCAAACTTTCGGCATCTTCGCGGCGTTTGCTGCTCAAGGCGCTCTCGCTAATCACGAAGACCCCACCAAAGCTTCTCGTCCTCTTTGCAAAACCCGCACTGGTATCGCCATCTCTGAAGGCGGCGCGATCTATGTGCTTGAGCGTTTGGAAGATGCCCTAAAGCGTGGCGCTCATATCATCTGCGAACTTGCTGGTTGGGCGGTGAATTCTGATGCCTCTGATTTCGTGAATCCCAATCCTGAGCGCCAAGTTCAGTGTATGCACCTCGCTCTTCGTCGCGCGGGTATGCAGCCGTCGGATATTGATATTGTGAATATGCACGCCACCGGAACTGGCGCGGGTGACATCGCTGAATCGGCCGGTGTTCGTGAGGCGTTTGTTGAGTCCTCTAAAACTTATGTGAACTTCACTAAGGGCCATATCGGACACGCCATGGGCGCCGCAGGTTCACTTGAGCTCGCCGGCAATATTCCATCGTTTGTTGATGGCTTGGTTCATCCAGGCATCGGCACTGTGGAGCTTGATCCGGATTGCGCCATTCCGAACCTGGTTCTGCATACGCCGGTAAAATGTAATGTAAAAACCATCCTCAACAACTCATTTGGGATGTTGGGTATCAATTCTGCTTTGATCGTTAAAAGATACGAGTCTTAAGGAGTCGTCATGAACCAAGAACAAGTTCGCCAAGTCGTCCTCAATATCATCAGCGACATCGCTCCGGATGAAGATATGACAGCGCTTAAAGACGAAGTCAGTCTTCGTGAGCAGCTCGATCTCGATTCTATGGATTTCTTGGATATCGTGATGGAATTGCGCAAACGCCACAAAGTCGAAGTGCCAGCGGAAGATTACCCGAAGCTCGCCACTATGGCGTCTTGCGTGTCTTACCTCACTCCGAAAATGCAGTAACAAGACATGGCCCATGATGCAATAATCATCGGGGCCGGCATGTCAGGCCTTGCCGCCGGAATCCGACTTGCTATGTTCGGCAAGAAGGTTGTGATCCTGGAAAAACACAGCATCCCCGGTGGCCTCAACTCCTATTATCAGCGAAGAAATTTTGAAGAGGGCGGTGTCCGTCCTTTTGATGTGGGCCTGCATGCCCTGACAAACTTCATCAAGAAAGGTGAGAAGGGCAAACCCTTTTCAAAACTCTTGAAGCAGCTGCGTTTGTCTTGGGATGATTTTAAACTTCATCCGCAAACCCATTCCGTGATTCATTTCCCGGACGCTCAGCTGAAGTTCTCCAATGACTTTGAGTTGCTGGAGAGTGAGGTGCATCAGCGGTTCCCGCATCAAAAAGACGCTTTCACTCATTTGGTGAAGGCCGTGCGAGAGTTTAACGAGTTAGATCTCAGTCAAGGCTATCAGTCTGCGCGCGGCCGGCTGGCCGCTTACATCAGTGATCCCTTGCTGCTTGAGATGCTCCTTGCCCCGCTGCTGATCTACGGCAGTGCCTGGGAAGACGACATGGACTTCGCGCAGTTTGTGATCATGTTCAAGTCACTCTACTTCGAAGGCTTCGCGCGTCCGGAAGGCGGGGTCCGTCGCATCATTAAATTGCTCGTGGATAAGTACGCTGAGAACGGTGGCGAACTTCGTTACCGCTCTTCGGTCGCACGTATTCTCACAGAGAACGGTAAAGCAGTGGGTGTGAAGCTGGATAACGGTGAAGAGCTGCGCGCCACTCATATCTTCTCCAGCATGGGCCTACCAGAAACCGCTATGCGGGTGGAGGACGGGCATTTTAAAACTGAACCGCGTGTGGGCAAGATGACGTTCCTTGAATCGATTTTTGTATTTGATAAAAAGCCGACGGACGACGCCACGATTGTATTTTTTAACAACGCTCCTACTTATGCGTATAGACCTGCTGCGAACTATTACGACGCCACATCAGCAGTGGTGTGTTTGCCGGATAATTACGAACGCCAAAATACAGCAGGCGAGGGCACAGTCCGTGTGACTTATATGGCGAACTACCGTCAGTGGGCCGATCTCGTGCGCACGGATTACGACGCCAAAAAAGACGAAGTCGCTGAGAGTGCGAAAGTCCTTATCAAAAAATTATTTCCAACCTACGACGCGCAATTGCGTTTCACAGACGTCTTTAGTCCGACCACTATTGAGCGCTACACCTGGCACAAAGATGGCACGGTGTACGGCTCCATTGATAAAACCCGTGATGGTCGCACCCCGGTAGAAAATCTTTTCATCATCGGCACAGACCAAGGGTTCTTAGGGATCATCGGCGCGATGTTGTCAGGGATCTCCATGGCGAACCTTCATGGACTCATGGAGGCGCCCCAGTGAAATTTCAGCATGTGCGTTTAAAATCTTGGGGTGTGGAAGAGCCGGCCCATTTTCTCACCAGTGATGAGATTGAAACTCAATTAAATGCCACTTATGAGCGCCTTAAACTTCCGGCTGGACGCCTTGAACTGCAGACAGGTATTAAGCGTCGCGGTTACTGGCCGCGAGGCACTCGACCTTCGAGCATTGCCACCGCAGCGGGATTGAAGGCCATCGGAAGTTTTCCCAAAGAAGACATCGGGCTTTTGATTCATGCCTCTGTTTGTCGGGATTTTTTAGAACCTGCCACCGCCAGCATGGTTCATCATCAATTGGGTCTGAGTCCTAAGTGCATGCTGTTTGATCTTTCGAATGCGTGCTTAGGTGTGGTGTCAGCCGCTCTGATCGCAGCTCAACAAATTGAAGCCGGCCATATTAAAGCTGCGTTGATTGTCTCCGGTGAAAACTCGGGCCCTTTGTTGCTTAAGACTCTCGAAATTTTGCGCGATGATGCCAGCATTACTCGTCAGTCGATTAAAAAATATATCGCCTCACTCACCATTGGTTCTGCGGGTGTGGCCTGGCTGCTTACTCATGAGTCATTGGCGCAAGAGGCCCCTAAAATTGTTGGCGGACACACACTCACAGACTCAAGTGCCGTGGAACTTTGCCAAGGCTCCGGCACACTCGAAGATCTCGTCATGGAAACAGACTCAGAAGCTTTGATGAAGGCCGGTGTCGCTCTGGCGCGCGCCACCTGGGATGAGTTTCAAAAAGACTTCCCACGCCCGAATAAAATTATCGCCCACCAAGTGGGCAGCACTCACCGCCGTGGCTTCCAAGAAGCGCTTGGCGTGGTGGATGTGCCCGACTTCATGACCTTCCCTGATTACGGCAACACCGGCTCGGCCGCTTTGCCGCTGACTTTTATTAAGGCGCACACCGCGGGATTTTTTGAGAGCGGTGATCGGGTTGCGTTGACAGGAATTGGTTCCGGTTTGACGAGCACCATGCTCGCCTTGGAGATGCCATGAAAAATGTGTCCACAGAACTCTACCCGTGGAAGCATCACTTCCTCGGACTGAATGGATTAAATCTTAATTACGTCGACGAGGGCGAAGGCCCGGCGATGTTGATGGTACATGGCAATCCGACCTGGTCATTTTACTACCGCCATTTGATCACTGCGTACTCAAAGCACTTTCGTTGTGTGGCACCTGACCACATCGGTTGCGGGTTTTCAGATAAGCCGCAGGATTATGAGTACACTCTTGAGAATCATATTCAGAATCTAGAGAAGCTTGTCGCGTTTCTTGATCTAAAAGATATCACGTTGGTTGTGCACGATTGGGGTGGAGCGATCGGAATGGGTTTTGCCACTCGTCACCCGCATCTTATTAAGCGCATTGTGATTTTGAATACCGCGGCTTTCTTAAGTCCGGATATTCCAAAACGGATCGCTCTTTGCAAAGCGGGTAAGTTCGGTGAGTTCTTGGTACGCGGGTTGAATGGCTTTGCCTGGCCGGCGACGTTCATGACCACCAAACGCAGATTGCCTTCGGCCGTGAAAGCCGCTTACCTTGCGCCTTATGACTCCTATGCAAACCGTGTGGCGGTATCACGTTTTGTGCAAGACATTCCATTGGATGAAACTCATCGCAGTTGGAAAACCTTGCAGACAGTTGAGTCACAACTTTCAAAACTCAAAGTGCCAAAGTTGATTGTGTGGGGAGGGTTAGATTTCTGCTTCAATAAAGACTTCTTTGAGCGCTGGCTGAGAATCTATCCAGACGCTGAAGCTCATTGGATCGCTGATGCCGGCCACTATGTGCTGGAAGACGCGCCCAAGAAGGCGATTGATTCCATTACCAGCTTTATCGGACGCACTCAGTGAATATCGCCGCGCTTATTCAAGAACAAGCGCGCCTGCAGCCTAACAAAGCCTCCGTCACGATGTGGGATGGCTCGTTTTATACCTTTGCCCAATTTGAGCGCCGCTCTCAGCAGATCGCACAACGTTTGCATAACTCAGGTGTGCGCCCTGGCGCGCGTGTAGCTTTGTTTGTACGACCGTCCTTAGATTTTTCTATCATCACCTTCGCGCTTTTTAAATTGGGTGCGATTCCTGTTCTCATTGATCCAGGCATGGGCCGCAAGAATCTGCTCAAGGCACTCAGTGAAGTGGCGCCGGAAGGCATGATTGCGGTGAATGTCGTGCATGTCTTGCGCCGGATTTTTGCAACATCTTTTAAATCAGTGAAGTGGGCGTGGACGGTGTCGCCGAATTTCTTTCTGGCCACTAATCTTCTGAAAGACCTGGATGCAGAATCAACTGACTTCAAAGTCTTCGACGCGAAACCCACCGATACGGCCGCCATTCTTTTCACATCCGGCGGCACCGGTACACCCAAAGGTGTCATCACGACCCACGGGATTCTCACCGCGCAGACACACATGCTGCAAGAGATGTTTGCTTTGGATTCAAGTCACAAAGATCTGCCGGGTTTTCCACTTTTTGCTCTCTTCACTCTCGCCATGGGCATGACCAGTGTCATTCCTGATATGGATCCTACTAAGCCCGCTAAGTGTGATCCGGCGAAGATTGTTCCTACGCTTATAAATGAGAAGATCACTTTCTGCGCCGGCTCGCCGGCGATATGGGAGCGAGTGGGGCAGTACTGTCTCGATCACAAGATCACACTTCCTCATCTTCAACATGTCGTCATGTTCGGCGCCCCGGTGCAAGGTGTGATTCACGAGATGTGGGCGAAAATTCTTCCCAGTGGCACGACTCACACACCTTACGGCGCGACAGAATGTTTGCCGGTGGCGTGTATGAGTGGACGTGAGATTTTGAAAGAGACGTGGCCCAAGACACAAACCGGTGCAGGCACATGTGTCGGGCCAGCGACGCCGGGAAATAAAATCATCATCATTGAAGCGACGGATATTCCAGAAGCATCTTTGAAAGAAGTGCCGCGCGGAACAATTGGAGAAATAGTCGTGCAAGGGCCGACAGTGACGCCGGGTTATTACGGCCGCGAAGTTGCCACTAAGCTCGCAAAAATTCCTCATTTGGACGGTCTTTGTCATCGCATGGGTGATGTGGGTTACTTGGATGAACAAGGCCGCGTGTGGTTCTGTGGGCGCAAGGTGCATGTCGTGGGGTCTCAATATCCCATTCCTTGCGAAGCCATATTTAATCAGCATCCGGCCGTGAAACGAACGGCTTTAGTGAATCTAAAAGATCGTGCAGGAATCGTGGTCGAGATGCGCGCAGGATTTGGTTGGAGCCATCAGATTAAAGCGGAGCTAAAGACCTTGGGTGCAAAGCATTCGCACACGGCTAGCATCCAAGATTTTTTCCCACACCCTGGCTTTCCGGTGGATGTGCGCCATAATATTAAGATCGACCGGGTGAGCTTGTCGGCCTGGGCCCAGAAGGAGAGCGTATGAGAATTCTTGTGACCGGAGGCGGAGGCTTCCTTGGTACCTGGATCATCAAAGAGCTTTTAAAGAATCCAAGTTATATGGTGACGAATTTTTCTCGTAACTCTTACGAGCATCTCGAGGATATGGGAGTTCCGACCATTCGTGGAGACGTGGGGAATGTAGATGACGTGGAACGTGCACTCACGCAAGGCTTCGATGCCATTTTTCATGTGGCAAGCTTGGTTGGGATGTGGGGCAAAGCGGAAGTCTTTGATCGCATCAATATCACCGGGACAGAAAATCTTTTGAACTCAGCTCAACGCCACGGTGTGAAGCGTTTTGTGTACACCGGCTCACCAAGCAGTGTGTTTGGTCGCGGTGGCCATCAAGGCGCTGACGAAACTCTTCCTTATCCGAAAGAGCATTTGGGTCACTACCCACGTACTAAAGCGGCCGCTGAGCAGCTCGTACTGGCAGCCAATTCTCCGAACTTTATGACCGTCTCTCTAAGACCGCATCTCATATGGGGGCCGGGGGATGAAAATCTTCTTCCTCGTGTGATGGACCAAGCGCGGCTCGGAAAACTTAAAGTCATCGGCAATGGTGAAAACCAGGTGGATGTCATCTACGTCGAAGAAGCGGCACGCGCGCATGTGCTCGCATTCGAAAAACTTACTGCAGGATCGCCGGTGGCGGGGCAAGCGTACTTTCTGGGTCAGGGCCCGGTGAAGTTGTGGGATTTTATTGAGCAGGTTTTGCGTTTAGCTGAAATTCCGACGCCGGATAATAGTCTTGGACTCAAAACTGCGGTGGCCTTAGGCTGGGCCTTTGAAAAAATCTGGAAGATGGCAGGGATTTTCTCGCCTGAGCCGCCGGTCACTCGTTTCGTTGCTTTAAACATGGGAACCGATCATTGGTTCTCTCATGCCAAAGTCGAACGGGATCTGTGCTGGAAGGCCGAGATCACGATTGAAGAAGGTCTTAAGCGCTTGTTTGCGAAAAGAGAAGGCTACCGCCACCTGTTGGTGACGGCGCCTCAGGCAAAGTAAACTCTAGCGAGTGACAAAATTTACGAGCAGGGCGCTGTTGCGGCCAGCGCTTTCAATTTTTGTCTCAACCTGGCAGTTGCCGGTCAAAAACAGAGTACGACGGCGAAGCACACGGCTTACTCCGTAATTACCACATACGACTTTGCCATTTGCGTCTTCAAAGACGAGCTGTTCGTTGTCGAGCTTAAGACCTTCGAGCTTGAAGGTTTTGCTCGCAACAGTGCGAAGAAAACAAATGTCCTCATGGTCGTAGCCTCCTGAACGGCATTTCAAATCTTTCACGCTGACTTTCACAGAGCCTTGCATGAGCTGGGTACCTATGCTGTCTGCATTCAGGCCACTGAGGGAAATCGAGCCAAGATTGGTCTCCGCCGCAACAACCTGAGAAGTGAGGGAAAGGGCCAGAAGCATAAACAAGATTTTCATAAAGATTCCTTTTTATATGTTAAAGACCAAGAAACGTTTTCTTCACATCAAATGTTCGCATCGTATCTTTGGAGATCACCTTGTACTTCTTCAGTGTTTTAATGCGCTTGAGCTCTCCGGTATAAAATGAGCTGCGTGGTTGTGTGCTCGCGGCGGCCCAATCACGGATTGAAAGCTGGAAGGTCTCCCGCTGGCCCGGGCGGAGCTTCGGCAGATTGATGAAGTTGACCGTGAAAAATTCTTCTTTGAGTCCGTGCGTGATGCGATCAAATTGTACGCACTGGATCTCTTCGTGGACGCAAGAGTTGTTGTGGATCCGGGTGCTGTAGCTGTCCCATGTCGATGGCTCATCACAGGTACCAAAAGTCATTGAACGATTGTGGCAATTAAGCTCTTGGGTCGTGTACTGACCACAGCTCGGATGAGGTCCGTCGACTACGACGATCCCGCGCTCCACGCATTTGATTTCATAAGACTCGAGTTGGGCACGTAGCGTGACTTTCTTGGGGCTGAGGTCAGTTCTTACGAGCTGAATGACTTGGCCTTCAATGTCGACGAGGCCACGATCAAGCACGACTTCATTGGCGAAAGCTGGTGCTGTTGCAAGAACGAAAATCAAAGCGATCCATTTCATACACCCTCCCAGGTTGTTGTTCATGAAATGGGTTTAGCAAGCTGCTCGAGCGCTCACAATAAGTGCATTTTGGCACTACTCGCAATTGTGTTTGCAGTGTTTACTTAAGTGGTGACGGGGAAGAATTGGGAGGAGAACATGAAGACAGCATCTTTATCCCCAGCCGAGGAGTTGTACTCATCCAAGAACGCCTGGTTAAATGTCTCGAGTGTCCGCCTCGCTTCATCCAGACGTCTGGAATCAATACGCATAAAGAAGCCAGAGTTGACCCTATTCTCAATTGGAATTGTATCTAAGGCATTGGCCGCCATTTGTAGATATTGGTGGAGAGCATTTTTAACAGCTTCGCTACCTTGTCTTATGTGAAGGTGCTCATGGGTATCGATCCAGTGACCTTTCTCTGTAATCTTGAGGAGGCCGATCTCGGCCAGTCGCTCCACGGCCAGGCGGATTTTCATTTCATCCACATTTAGTTTTTTTGCGAGCCAGGCCGTTGACGGCTCAAAATCCTTGAGGCGAATGCATTCTAAGATCGCGAAGTGATGCCAATCATAAATGCGTTCAAAATACTCCAGACCAAGCTGCTTGATTTTAGTTCGGTCGTAATTTTTGAGCCGTTCTTCTGCGTGGGCCTTCTTTTTAGAACTTTTGGCGTGATCAGCGGCGACTAAGTCACAAAAGAAGTCTTGTTGAACGACGCTTAGTTTAAGTTTGCGGGCCACCTCACGGGACATGGTTTCGGACATTCCGCGTTTTCCGCTCAGAACTTGGCTTAAAAGCGCAGGAGAGACACCCAAATCTTTGGCGAAGGCACGGAGGGAATACCGTCTGTTTCGATCGGATTTTTCCTGAAATTTACTGCGTAAAATCTCGCGGTAGCTGGGTTTTGTCATAATTCTCATTTTACGTGTAAAAACCCTTCTTGAGCAAATTGCTTTTTCTGTCACGCTGCCGATAAGAAATTCAAAGGATCTTACCTATGGGCTTACGTCAAATTCAGACTTCCAGTGATCGAAGTATTACTTTGCGAGATGTTCTTTCGCCGTTGGTGAAAGCGAACCTCGTTCCCGCGGCCGAAGCAGAACGCTGGTTGAAGCTGTGGTCACGTTCAAGCGAGCACCCGTTGTCGTTACTGGCCGATGCCACGATCAACGATAAGCAGGCCCTTGGTAAAAAAGTAACCTTCGATGAACTCGCGACTATCGTGGCTAAATCTCTCCACATGGAATACCTCCGCGTCGATCCGACGAAAGTGAACCTTGAAGTGGTGGGCACGTTGATTCCTCATGCTTACGCTGAGCGTTTGGGGATTTGTGCTGTCGAGATGGATGACGAGAAAGTCGTCATCGTCACTTCCGAGCCCATGGTCCGTGGTTGGATGGATGAGATCGCAGCGCAAACACGTCGCAAGGTGGAGCTGCGTCTTGGATCACCCCGTCAGATTAAGCATCTCTTGAACGAAATCTTCGTTGTACAAAAAGCCTTTAAGGCCGTGGCACGTGAACAAGGTAAAGTAGGTACGGACCGCTTGCGTCTTTTGCGCCAAGGTAAAACCGGCGAACTTGATCAGCTCTTGGAAAAATCTCGCGGCCGCAATTTGGGAGCGCAGGATAGCCATGTGGCTAAAATCGTCGATTGGCTTTTGAATTTCGCCATTCTCGAGCGGGCCTCGGATATTCACATCGAACCCAAGAAAGGTCTCGGGCAGGTGCGCTTTCGCATCGACGGTGATCTTCGCACGGTCTACCGTCTCGATCACGATGCCT
>JAKFUR010000081.1 GCA_021732585.1 Bacteriovoracaceae bacterium | reverse complement strand
AGATCACACAAAACGGACATGCTCTTGTCTTTAATAACCTTGTCATAATTGACTCCGTCGCTAATCGACACGGATCTTATTCCGCGATTCAAATAATTGATCTTGAGACCGAGAAAACACACTACGAATTCACGTCTCAGCCAGCAGAATTATTTTTTTCTCCGGTACGTGGAGGTGTCCAGGAATTAAGCGAAGATCTCTTGGTCATATCTCCTGGAACAAACGGCACATTCGTTTATTCGCGTAAGCAGAAAAAAGCTGTCCACTCTATGCCATGGACCCACTGGGGCACAAATTTTAGACCCCTCGGCCGACAACAGGTCAAATTGTTTGATCTTAGCTCTTTTCTCTCTCACATATTATAGGATTTCACTGACTTTCAACTATACAGACTTGAGGACGGATATTATTTATTTTGTTTCGACCCGAACCTTGGTAGTTATTCCGCGAAGGACTTGAGTCCGTTGAGAATGATAATCGTTAAGGAAATGCGCTTCATATCCCTCTCTCATTTTCACAGTCCAATCGATCAACCAATTCTACACCTTCATTGGTATACGGTTGTCCCAAGCCTGGCAGCGCACTTGTGTGAAGCTTAAGCTCCACGCTTACTAATTGGGCAGAGATTTCACTGTGACGACAAACGGCAGAAAGATAGTAACGTCGCAAAAACTTCATTTTTACCATGTTTCCATGGAGCTTGCTCCAGTGACCGTTGGGGATTTCAGCGAGGGTTAAATCAACAATCTCACCATTCGCTAAAACACCATAGGTTAGCCATCTCAACCTTCCTGGTTCGGCTTCTTGAAACATGGTCCAATACTGTGCCATTCGTGTCCATTTTGCCATATCCTTCCAAGAAGCAAATTCTAAACCAAAAGGCTTAATTAAACTTAGTTGAAAAAACAGAATGATGAAAAGTTGCCAAAGCCCCAACACTTCCCATCCGATACTTCTGGGCGAGTCTAAATGTGATGCCGCATTTCTCCACATATCCGATGGAAGAATGGCTAGCCAAAACGATATGCAATAAAATGGAAAGACTCCAAGGCCAACAAATAAAACGATCGTAAAAAAATGAAAAATGGCAAAAGAACCACACAAATAAAGTTTTATTTTTTTTTCCCACCTTCTGGGGAAAAGCCATCCGAAAAGCAAAATTTGAACGACCGCTATATGCAAGACAATAACTGAGGCAGTGGCAATTTCAAGAAGACCAGGGAATTGCCCAAACCGGCCCGCAACATATGTTATTTTTTCATTCCCATTGAAGACATAAAAAAGTGCCGTGAGGTCTATCCACTTCGGGGTTTGAATTTTAAAACATGCGCTCACAAAATAGATCAGAAAAGCTACGAGATAAAAACATCCCACCCAGCTTCCACTCACCAAACGCGGCTTCGTAATACCTTTTCTCTTTTGATCTAAAGAGAAAAACTCACCCCATGGAAGAAAGATGGCCAAAGACACCATGACCAGCGCAATTTTATCACCGCTATTTAGGATGAAAGGATTTCTATCATGTAGCGACACCAGCAAAATCGTATTTAATGCAGTCATGCATGTTGTGCGCCATCCGATGGCCATGAGTAAGCTGACGAGCATGTGAAAAATCAACAGCAAGGAAGCCCAAGCTACCGAGCCATTCAAAACAAAGAGAGAAAAACTCCCTGCCCATCTCACTTTCTTAAACCAAACATCTAGTGAGACAAGACCACTATCTGCATAGTGCCACTCCACATATTGAAAGCGAGTGACGAGATCTATGAATATAAATATTCCGAAAGCAATTCGTGCTAAGGCAAGTGTGCGAGTATCTAATGAGAACCAATTTCGCAGGCGTGAATACATTTTAGAACCCAAGTCCCTGATCTTTAAACCAATCCAGATTAGTTAAACGGATTGATAATTTTGAGTTCAAGTCCCTGCTGTTTTGGACCACTCAGGAGACGTTCAAAAATTTGCGCTTCTTCATACATGCCACAGAAGTTTTCCGCTCTTGCACCTTGAGCAAAAACCGGAGACATCAACTCTCCACGACGAGGCAAAGCTCCCGCACCTTTCAGATCAAAGTTCTGCCAATCTTTACCCTCCGCAGGAAAATCTACATCTACCGCACCAGCGCCCGTCACAAGAATCAGGGTGTCGTCTCGCTCACCGGCCAGCTGATAGAAGGCTTCAGCTGCTTTATCAAGCTCTCGCAACGCTTCCCGTGCCGCCACAAAGTTCTGACGTTCAAGAGCATGCTTCAATGAAAAATCACGGATGAGTAAAAGATGGCGACTGGAGTTTTTTGAAAACTGACGATAGATCGAAGCAAGCGATGCTCTCAATGCTGTCCCGCAGCCTTGAGTATTGCAGGTCTTATCCCAATAGATTTTCCCAGCACGGAATTCTTGAGCCACGGCCGGTAAATAGCCTTCAGCTCCAAGAGGATTCTCGGCGCGCATGGCCCACAAGATGCTGTCACCTAAGTAGCTGGCTCCCTTCTCTCCGCACGCTTTAGCGGCGAGCAAGCTCTCATCCTTACGAGCATCGATCTCAAGAATGCCTGACTTGTAACTGTTGGCGCCTAAATAGCTCCATAGCGGTTTTAGGTTCCAATCCTCACAAGTGCCGGCGACATCTTTTTTTCCGGTCATCTGTGCAAGCATGGATTGATGCGACGAAGGTCTCAAGTGATAGAGGTTGAAACTCCAGGCCTGACCATAACAAACGGAGGACTCGAGAGTGGTTTTTTCTGCGGAGGTTGGAAAGCCAAAACGCAGCATGGCCAATTGCTCTTGATCTAGCCCGGCGACCTGGAACCAGATTATCTTTGTGGGTTGACGACCGAATTGATGCTTACGCATGTTGAGTCCCGTCACTTGCGCGCAACCGAAACCCAGTAGAAGTAGGAAGAATAATTTCAAACGGTCGCCCCTAAAGTATTCCGCACATGATTTTTGACTAGAAAAGCATTCACGATTCTATGAGTGAAGACAATCCATAGAGCGAAACAAAATTGTGCCGCTAGGAAATGTCCTGAGCGTAATACCCAACTATACACAATTGAGATCAACAACTGCAGAATGAGAACGCGTAAAACATAACGCTGCTGTTCACGATAAATAGCAATAAGAATGAAACCAGCAATCCAACCGAGAAGAAGAACAAAAATCGTCACGTTGCTTCCCAGCGCATGACCCAGCATGGCCCCTATCAACGGCAGACGCCACATGATTTTTCGCTGTAACTGAGTAGGCTTATCAAGTACCCCGAGCCACAAGAAAGCTGGCCAAGCAAAGCCCATGATGCCCAAGAAAACACCATAAATATCAGGATAGTGGAAGACGGCGAAAAATCCCCACCACGTCAGTGCATCAGTCAGGAGCATGAGGCTGAGTGTGCCTATGAAAGCGAGCCCCAGAGTGCGAACCGTGTCTCGCGGAAGGCCAAATTGCAGAATCAGCGAGCCTGTTGCGAACAGGGATAATCCCGCTAACAGTGTCTGTCCCCAAAATAGGAAAGAGCTATTCATCAATGACGCCCATGAGTTTTAGTAATATGCTGATTATAAATAATTTTTAGCAGAAGTCTTAAAGTCTTTTATCGGAGGCCGGATGGGTGAAGCGATTGAAATGAGCCGTGAGATTATGTGGAACATCCCTGTATGGATGAAAATTTCCATGTACGGGATGCTAGTCGCCGCAACAGCGGTTGCACTCAAAGGCTTTCATGAGAAATACCTCTACGTCACAAACGGCAGGCCCTTCAAAGAGATTTTGCCTAAAGAGTTTAATATCGCGAACTTCGTACGCACGATTTTCTTTCAAGGCAAGGTCACGCGCGCTCCGATCGTAGCGGTTTACCACACGCTCATTTTCTGGGGCTTTCTTACTCTTTTGATCGCGACTGAGTTCGTAGCTATCCACGCCGATACTCCGTTTAAGATTTTTAAAGGCCCGATTTACCAAATTGTTTCTCTCTTGGCCGACATCGGTGGCTTCGCTGTGCTGATTGGTATTGGCATGGCATTCTGGCGCCGTTACGTAAAAAAACCAACGTACCTGAGTGCGACGAAGCCGACGCAAGAGCTCTTCATGTACGGCATGCTCGTTACTCTCATTTTGATTGGTTACGTTTTGGAAGGCATTCGTATTCACGGAACCGGCATGCCGGCCGATGAAAAGATCTGGTCACCCTTAGGCTGGATCATGGCCAATATCGTTGCTGGAATCGGCTACAGCGACGACACTTGGGCAAGCATCTACCGCGCTACTTGGTTCTTCCACATGGCTAACACCATGCTCTTCTTTGCGGTTATTCCTTACTCAAAATTCATCCACATCGTGGCCATTCCCATTTCGGCTATCATCACTCCTTTCCGTCGCGGTGCTGTGCTTAATCCGATGGATTTTGCCAATGAGAGCGCCGAAACTTTTGGTCTTGGAAACACGAGCGAACTCACGATCAAAGAACGCTTCGATACGATTGCGTGTGTGGAGTGTGGCCGCTGTACCCAGGTGTGCCCGGCAAACCTTGCGGGGAAACCCCTCGATCCAAAAACCATCGTCACTAAAATGCGCGACACACTTGTGGCCAATCCTGGTGAGGCTGTCAGCCTGTGGGAAAATCCTATTTACGCGGCTAATGAACTTGATTCATGCACCACTTGTGGTGCCTGTATGGAAGAGTGTCCTTCGAACATCGAGCACGTCCAGATCATCATGGATCTCAAGCGCTATAAAGCTCTTACCTTAGGTGATCTTCCGCCGGCCGCTGCCGACGCTGTCAACAAGATCAAAAAGAATGGCAACCCTTGGGGTATCGCTCAAGAAGACCGCTTCAACTGGGCACAGGGAATTGATGTTCCTGTTATTGAAGTGGGCAAAAAAGTGGATTTCCTCTATTACGTCGGCTGTGCTGGATCTTACGACGGTTCAAATCAAAAAGTGGTGAAAGACACCGTCGCTCTTCTCAAAAAAGCCGGCGTGAGTTTCGCAGTTATGGGCAAGACCGAAAAGTGTAACGGCGATCCGGTTCGTCGTTTCGGTGATGAGTACTCATTCTACGAGATCGCCATTGAGAATATCGCTAATATGCGTCAGTATGAGTTTGGCAAAGTGGTGACCCATTGCCCACACTGCCTACACACCATCGGTAAAGAGTACGCCAAATTCGACGACGGGGCGTTTGAGACCCTCCATCACACAGAATTACTGGCAGAGCTCGTTCGTTCAGGGAAATTGCTCCCGCATCGCGAGATCAACGAAGACATCACGTTCCACGATCCATGCTACTTGGGTCGCCATCACGGTGAGTATGATGCTCCTCGCGATCTTTTGAACAGTATTCCAGGGCTGAAGCTCAAGGAAATGGAAAAGAACAAAGACAAAGCTCAGTGCTGTGGCATGGGTGGCGGTAACATGTGGTACGAACTTCCTGAAGGCCACCACATGGCGGAGAATCGTTTGGAGCAAATTGGCGAAGTCTCCTCTACGAAACTTGCCACTTCATGCTCGTATTGTATGATTAACTTCAACTCGTCTAAGGGCACAGTTAAAACCACGGAGAACCTACAAGTTGAAGACGTGGCCTCACTGCTCGCAAAATCAGTTTTGTAAATACCTTCTAGGGATGGTGCTCCTTGCACCATCCCTTCTTTTTGCTCAATCCATCCCTACTCCTCTCCAGGTCCCAGAAACTTCCAAGTATCCCGGCGTCTATGAGAGTTTCGAAAAAATTATTTCTTTTGATGAGCAACGCTTCGATACCAAAGACAAGGCGCTCGCGAAAGCCCCGCAAACAATCGCGGATATCAAAGACGTCGAGCTGGTAGATCTCGATCCTGATTTCATGAATTCACTCATCCTAAATTCTCCATCTGGATATCTCAAACTCGCGAGCAAAGATCGTTGCGCGTTTTACAATACACTGATTGCCGATTTGCTTAAAACCAAAGAAGGAAAGGTCGAGCGTGTTTTTGTTCAATACCAAAACAAGCAGGGCCAGAACATCACCGCTGTAGTGCCCAAGCAAGACTTCCTCAACAAAGCCGTTTTGCAAGCCTGTCCAAAAGCCGCTGAGATGATCGCCAAGTTTCAAATTAAGGTGATGGATCAAACCATTAATGAGACAAGCTTCGAGATCCCCAACAATATCGAACAATGCGACCTGACCTACCTTAATTGGGTCAACGACAGCAAGACTCCATACTGGTGTCAGATCCATGAGCTTCTAGTTGAAACCTCGCAACCCCAAAGTGTTCCTGCTGCAGATTTCCGACAGAAAAAGATTGAAGACTCACGTTACGCCATCGGAAAAATTTTGCGTGGGAAGCTCAGCGACGTTCAACAGGACTTCCTGAGAAATTTTTGCACTAACGCGGATAATTCTAAAACCTTCTGTTCTGAGTTCTTCGCTACAAACTATTTCTCTAAAGTGGTAGAGAAGGCAAAGCCTGATATCTATCTTCAAGACATCTGCCAACAGACCCTTGGGAAGACAGTCTGGTCTCCCGCTGTGCTGAAAGAATGTGCACGCAAATTGCGAGCAGAGCAAGACGCTTGCTTCTGGGGCACGCATGAGAAATCGGGTCTCTCGCCACGGCCCCGCTGTGATCATCTCTCTCTGGCCTTGAGCTACTCATCTCTCAATGCGGATTACAATGACTGCCCTCGCTACAGTGACCAGATGGGCGTGACCAATATGGCGCGAGTTTTGAGACACATCGAAAAACAACCGACAGTACCCATGACGGGTTTCTGCTCTGTCATCTCCGCCGGAACCGTTTTTGAATTCAATAAAAAGTACGACAATGAAGAAATCTGGAAAGCCTCAATGTGCTACCAGGATCGCGTCGATGACGTCGAAAAATGCTTACCTGTTTTCTTTGGCGATTACGCTACCTCGACGGCCTCACTTACAACTGTCGTCAACGAAATTCTGTTTCGAACCAAAGGCGCTGGACGTGATACTAAGTGTACCATCGTTAAAAAATCAGACTGGAATCCCACGCTCCTTGAGTATCGTTACGGCTGCCAAATCGTCGTTGACGAAGACAACTGTGGGATGGGGCGCTGCTCTTACAAAATCGTTTTTAATGAGAAAGAACTGAAAGGCTTAAAGGTCAAAGAAGGCCTTCCGCTCGATTACTTTCCCACCGATCTTACGAATGAGAGGTACAGCCTGACCTACATCCTGCAAAAGGATGCCCAGAAGAAAATGAAGATCATTAATACGCTGCCTGGGATGAAAGAATTTTTTAAGACCACCCCTAAAGGAATTCTTCACGGAATTGGTTGCGCCGAAGACTTGCAGCCTGGTTTCTTTAAGAAAGTCGCCTTCAATCAGTGTTCGCCACTGCCATTCATCATTGATGGGATCATCAGCGAAGGTGACAAGGCCGCACTGATCACGCGCTCTGCTGCTGACAACATTCACGCTCCACGTCTCGTCTCTTGGAGTACGATCTATTCGGCCGTGAAAACGTACCAGTACCACCACCCCGTCAAACAGTGGACACTCTATGCGATTTACTAAAATTGTATGGGCGCTGATTCTTTGCTCAGTTTCCGGGCCGACATGGTCGCGGATTGAGTTGCCACGTTTTGCTGCCAAACAGTCCCTCGATAACATTCGTTTCATGACTCAAGATGGCCGCTACACCTATTCGCAGAAGCGCTCGGGTGCTCTGAGTATGTCGACAAGCTTTAGAACATCGGACGTACTCACGAACCCACCCGGAACGAATTACGCAATTACATCTTCAGAGGCACGCAAGAAGATGGTGGTTGAGGTTGAGGCTAACTGGCATCAAGACATGGATCTCAATAAAATTAATGACATCATGGTTGGGTCGTTTGCTGGCGCCCAATTCGCTAAGATTGGTCGCGGCCGCTACCCAAGACTCCACCTTGATGACGAATGGCTGACCTGGTTTGATCCTAAAGAAAAGGCGATTCATGTGCAGTTCCTCCGCACACCCGAGCGCCATCAGATCATCAAGCTCGGGAAGAAGAACAATGCATTCTTCTTTCCTGAAGTGATCATGCTCAACCCCGAGACTGTGCTTTACACCGACGTAAACGACAAGGGTTTCTCTGCTCTCCTCTCATGGAGCCTAGTTGATAAAAAAATGACCGTCGTTCGTAAGTCCGAAGTGAGCGCAACTCGACTCGAGCTTTGCCGCCGCGACAACATCATCGCTATGGGGGAATTTTCTTACGATGATGCTAATCGCGGCACAACAATCATGGTGCAGGCCTGGAAAGATGCACCGACCTTGGGTGGCTTCACAACTGTCTACCGAGCATCGGATAACGATCTCGGACAGATGATCTGTGGAAGCAACAATCGTTTATGGTTCGTTAAAACAATGTCGGAAGATCGCAAACTCAACATCCGCCAAACGGAAGCCGTGGTGATGGAGCTACCCTCAGGACGAATCACTGTGAAAAGTGAACTTGAACGCGTGACGAATCTGATAGATATGGATGGCAGGATTTTGCTACCTCTGCGCGAAGACGTTTTTGTGCTCGAAGGGAGTGCTGGTAGTGCCAATGATACTTTAAGAAATCCTGCTCCGGTTCGGAGTTCACCATGAAAAAAAGTATGGTACTTTGGGTCCTTCTGACAGCAACGACAGCTTGGGCGTTCAATAAAGATTTTTCTATCGTCAACGACCGCGCCCCTCTCGAATTCAAACTGCTTTTTGATAGCCTAAAGAACAGTCTCAAAGAGAACCAGGATCAAGTGCGCTTGATCGCACTCGCCCAACAGATTAACCGCGGCCTTGGCCCACTTCAGAAGGATCAATCGTTCTTTCTCTTAAAGTCTGAAGTCTATAAAACCCTTCTCGAATGGCCTCATCCGCCCTCACAGTTCCAGGTAGGCAGCCATACACTTCAGAGGATTACGAGTAATATCGCAAATGGACGAGCGGTCTATAATCCCTTCTCACTATGGGTTCTTGAAGCCTTAGCGGCTGATTTACAAAATTTTGAACGTGATGGACTCTTGAGCCTCACACAAAGTCAGCGGGCCAGTCTCACAGGAGAAAAGGCCCTGCAGTTTAATAAGATGCAACGAGTGCTCAAATACTCGCGAGGCTGGTTAGAGCAGGCGGACACTTTATCGGCCAAAGACTTTAACGAACTCACTGACCAACTGGCTTGGCGAACTATCGAGCGTGTGAAAGAGAAGGGACAGCTGTTCAGACGTCTTTCTTCGAGAGCGATTTCCGACACGCAGACCAACACTTTTAATATTCCTGAACAAGGAATGCCGACTAAAGCCCCCGTTGCTCCAGCGACACAGCCGACCCCTGCCGAGAACGGGCTTGCGGGACAGGCCTCAGAAGAAAAAAAAGCGGCGCAGGCGACCATGGAAAAAATCAACACTGAGGGCGCAACCTTACCGGCCGAAGAGCTTTCTGGAGCTATTGACCGGATAGAAGAAGATGCCACTTCAGGAGGCGCTGCCCCAATCAATCCCGCGGACCAACCACTTCAGTGACGAGCTGCGCCGTTTATGGCGGGACTGAACACTCTCGGGTACAATTCCCATGGCCCGCGAACTCCCTCGAAAGGTAGACCATGGCACTCTCAAAACTTCCCTATAAGGGAACGCGCGACTTTTTCCCCCCAGAAATGCGTCAGCGTGATTTTCTCTTCAATAAAATGCGCGAGATCGCAGAGCTGCACAGCTATGAGCCCTACGATGGACCCATGGTGGAAGAAGTTGAACTCTACTTAGCGAAGTCAGGTGAAGAACTTATTAACGAGCAGATTTATTCGTTTGTTGATCGTGGTGAACGCAAAGTCGCCATTCGTCCCGAGATGACTCCCACTGTGGCCCGCATGGTGGCACAGATTCACAAAGAGCAAAGTAAACCTTTGCGTTGGTACGCGATTCCAAATCTCATGCGCTACGAGAAACCGCAGAAGGGTCGTCTCCGTGAGCATTGGCAATTCAACTGCGACATCTTCGGTGCTCCCGAAGGTTTAGGTGAAATTGAAATCCTGCAAGTCGCCACAGGATTGTTGCGCGGCTTTGGTGCCACAGAAGAACACTTTGAAGTTTTGTTGAATGATCGTCGTGTCGTGGACGCTGTTTTTGGACAGCTTTTGCACCTTTCGAGCGAACAGTCGCACAAACTTTATAAAGTCATCGATAAGGCAAAGAAAGTAACTGCTGAAGCACTCGATAAAATGATCGGTGAGATTATTTATCAAGACACAGTGAAAGCGCACTTTAAGGAATACTTGAAGCTCGACACTTTCCCAGCTCTTCACAGTTTCCTCGAGCGCCATGAATTAAAGGACGCAGCTGGTGGATTCCTGCCATTCACAGAACGCTTGCATGCATCAGGACTGGCAAAATTTGTGGTCTACGATCCCACCATCGTGCGTGGGCTTGATTACTACACGGGTGTCGTGTTTGAAATTTTTGACAAGAGCCCCGACAACCGTCGTGCAATCTGTGGCGGCGGTGCTTACGCCAACCTCTTGCAGATCTTCAATGAAGATCCATTGCCAGGTGTGGGGTTTGGTCTTGGCGACGTAACTCTTGCGGATTTCCTCAAGACACACGGCCTATTGCCGACTTTTGAAAAACCATCAATCAGCATCTTGGTGTCTTATCTCGATCAAGCTGCCGAAGCTCACGCCTTTGAACTCTCACACTCATTGCGTACTCTCGGCGTGAAGACCGAACTTTATCTAGGCGAAGCCAAGCCGAAAAAAGTCTTCTCGCACACGGAGAGACGCGGTCATCGAGGAGTCGTGATGATTGGATCAAATGAAATTCAAACTGGTGAGATTGAAGTCAAACGTATTGCTGATCAAGAAAAAATACGTGTGAAGCTCAACGATCCTAACAGTATTAAGAGTTTTTTGGAGTGACCCATGGATAATCTCATCGACAAAACCTACAACCCGAAAGCCGCTGAAGATAAGTGGTACTCTACTTGGGAGAAGGCCGGCTGCTTTAAGCCTAAGAAAGGCAAGCAGGGACAAACATTCACACTCATCATGCCGCCACCGAACGTCACGGGTAAATTGCACATGGGCCATGCCCTTGATGCCACCACGCAAGATGCACTCATCCGCTTTAAACGCATGAAAGGCTTTGAGACCTTGTGGGTTCCAGGCACAGATCACGCCGGCATCTCAACTCAGTCGGTGGTTGAAAAACTGATTCAAAAAGAAGAGAAGAAGAATCGTCACGAGATCGGTCGTGAAGAGCTCGTGAAACGTATCTGGCAATGGAAAGAGCAGTACGGCAACGAGATCGTGGCCCAACAAAAGAAGATGGGCGTTTCCTGTGATTGGGACTACTCAACCTTCACGCTTGATGAAGTTCCTAACAAAGCTGTTCGTAAGTTTTTTGTTCGCATGTTCAACGAAGGCCTGATTTATCAGTCAGACTATATCGTGAACTGGGACCCGAAACTCCAATCGGCGATTTCAGACGCTGAAGTGGAACACAAAGAAGTGAAAGGTTTCTTCTATCACCTTATCTACAAAGTGAAGGGATCAGACGAAGTTCTGGAAGTCGCGACCACACGTCCAGAGACCATCTTTGCTGACACGGCCGTGGCCGTTCATCCAGAAGACGAACGTTTCAAGCATTTGATCGGCGGCACTGCGATTATTCCTATTTGTAATCGTGAAGTTCCGATTATTGGTGACGAGCATGTTGATCGCGAGAAAGGCACGGGCTGCCTTAAAGTAACGCCGGGCCATGACTTCAACGACTTTGAGATCGGCAAACGTCACTCGTTGCCTATCATCAACATCATGAACAAGGACGGTACTTTCAATAACGGCGCTCCTGAAATTGAAGGCCTCAAAGTTAAAGATGCTCGCGAGAAAGTCGAAAGCATTTTGAATGAGCTGGGTGAACTTAAAGAGAAAAAACCTCATACGGCGCAAGTCAGTCACGGCGAACGCAGTGATGCCATCATTGAGCCGCTTGTTTCTAAGCAGTGGTTATTAAATGTAAGCAAAATGGCGGAAGTCGCCGTTGAGGCCGTTGAGAG
>JAKFUR010000022.1 GCA_021732585.1 Bacteriovoracaceae bacterium | reverse complement strand
GTGCTTTATGTCAGCTTATTCGACTTTTCATTTGATGCCTGAGCATTCTATGATTTGGGCAGGAACCAACGGACGGTTCCCACTAATGCCCAGGAGTGCTTTTGAACAAGACTTTCATTCTGGACACCAACGTCCTTCTGCTCGACCCCACCGCGATTAATAAATTCGGCCCGCAAAATAAAGTGTTCATTCCCCTCACAGTTGTCGAGGAGCTTGATAAATTTAAGAAAGATCAAAACGAAATCGGGCGAAACGCTCGTTACTTCGCTCGATTGATCGACGGCCTGCGCTCGAAGGGATCCCTCATGAAGGGAGTCCAGCTCGATCACGGCGGGATGCTTGTCATCAGTGTTGTTAAAGATGTTAAAAGTGCGAAAGGCGAAGGCCTCAATCCTCTCATCAATGACAACTTGATTCTTGCGAGTGCCGTGACACTCAAAGAAGCTGGCGAAAACGTTACATTGATCACCAAAGACATCAACCTTCGCCTTAAGAGTGATGCTGTTGGCATCAATGCTGAAGATTACGAAACAACTGATATCTCCATTGATGAACTCTACTCCGGTCAGCGTACTGTTGAGTTAGATCTCGAGCGCATTGAGATTTTTGAGAAAGAACGTTTCTTGAAGATTGAGCAAGGCGAGATTATCAATCTCTACCCGAACGAGTATTTGATTCTCACGGACAAAAACAATCCGTTCAAAAAAGCTTTGGGCCGCTATCACTTCCGTAAGGGCGGTATCGTTCCTCTTATTCGTCCGAAAGAAGGCGTGTGGGGGATTCATCCGAAGAACATCGAGCAGCAGTTTGCGCTTGATGCTCTCTTGAACAACGAAATCAACTTGGTTTCCTTGGTGGGGAAAGCGGGTACGGGTAAGACGTTGTTGGCGATCGCTGCGGGCCTTGAGTGCGCGATTACCAAACAAAACTACAGCCGTGTTCTTGTCTCTCGTCCGATCGTACCCATGGGCCGTGACCTGGGCTTCTTGCCGGGTGATATCAACGAGAAGCTTGGCCCCTGGATGCAACCGATCTTTGATAACATCGACTTCCTCTTTGGTAACCAGCGCGCCCGCAACGAGATGACCACGTGGGATGAATTGATCAACCAGGGTCTCTTGCATGTTGAGCCACTGACTTATATCCGTGGTCGCTCATTGCCAGGCCAGTTCATGATCGTGGATGAAGCGCAAAACTTAACTCCTCACGAGATCAAAACCATCATCACTCGTGCCGGCGAAGGCACGAAGATTGTTTTGACCGGTGACTCTGAGCAGATCGATAACCCTTACCTGGATTCTTTGAATAACGGTTTGGTTTATTGCATCGATAAGCTTAAGGGTGAAGACATCGTTGCGCACACGAAGTTGCAAGTGGGCGAGCGCTCTCCTCTGTCTGAGATCGCGTCGAAATTGCTATGAAGAGAGAACGCGGGTATCAGCGGGCGCATTTGCGTGCGCCCTTTTTTGAGCCTGTGTTATTCGGCGATGAGGGGCACGTGCATAAGGCACGTGCTGTGAATATTTCTGAGGGCGGGATCTTGCTCGATGAACTCCCAGAGTTTCCTTCGAGCGATTGCGTGCCTTTGATGATCAAGCTCCCGACCTATCCCTACTTCAAGAATTTTAGTTTGCTGAAGATGCAAACTTTTAGTCTCGATCTCTTTCCTTCAAAAGTTATTCGCGCGCAGGCCCAGATGGTTCGTCGTGTGGGAGTCACCACGGATGTGGATGACGTGTTTCAACCACGTTTCGGAATTCAGTTCTTAAATGTCGGGGAAGTCGAGCGCAGGACGATCAGTGAGTACGTCTCAGTTTTCTCCAGTAACTTGATCTACCTGCAGATGTTGATTGATTCATGGAACACCGATGAAGACATTCGTCTTAAGACGCGCGCACTCGCGGATATTTTAGGTTACAAAGAGCACACCAAGGTCGCAGAGCTTCGTCATCGAGTGACGGCTGACTATCGCTCATTGCAGTGGCTATAGGCGCTGACGGAAAACAGCACATTCAGGACGAGCGGCCGGATTAGCGAACGTGCGTGCTTCGAGCATCACGACGCGGCAGCTTTTCACGGTGTAGTGAGTGAGTGGGCGATTAAGATCCGTTTCTTTTTTGTCTGTCTCCAGGCCGTAGTGGCACTCAATTTTTCCTTCGGCGAGCAGTGTGCGAGATTTATCAAAAATTTTGAGACTATAGAGTTGTTCGTAGTAGGCCCAAAAGCCAGCGAAGCGTGCCTTGGTAAGGTAGCCTTGCTGATCGAGAGTGATTTCACTGATCATTTTTTTTGCGGATTCTGGAAGTCCCGCTTTTAAGGTGGCGAGGCCATCCACGGTTCCCCACTGGCAAAGTGCGACTCGCCCAAAGATGCGGCCGAAGATATCAAGTTTGCCTTTCGCAATGGCGGCGTGGGCCTGGGGCATGAGACGCTCGGGGCGGCCTTCATAGGCAATTGAGTTCTTGCTATGGATCGCAAAAACACAGAGCAGACCTAAAATTATTTTGGGAAAATCATTCTTCATACAACTCGCCTCGGAGGACGCATTATGCATGAAGAATGATTGTTAAGACTTAGTGCTTGTAAAAACTACACATCACTATTCATATGAATGCCCAAGCGCTGAATGGCACCACGGAATGGTTCATCCGCTCGTCCTGCTAACTCACCGAGAAGCATTTGCACTCGTTGAGCGTAGTCGGCTCCAAAATTCTGCCCTGAGAACTCTTCTAGAAGATGATGGGCCTCTCCTTCAAGCTGGGAGATCCCCAAACCGTTCAGATAGCTGCTGTACTCTTCCTGCGTCTTCTCGCGTAAGCGTTTTTCCCTGAGGGCCAGTAAGTCGATGACTTCTGCGCCTCTCTTCTCAATACGTCTCATTTCCCCTCACTTTGCTCGGTCTGTAGCGTCCTTGCTACTCCCGTAAAACTTCCCCCTGCCACTACTTGAGCAAGCCTGATGCCAGGCATTGGTACGTCACGATGGCGTTAAGATGCTTATAAAGAGATGGTTACACTTCCTCAAGAAACTGCAGAGGCAGAACGGCTAAGGTGTAAATAATACTGTGATATGGTGCGCAAAATGGGAAGAAAACCACCCACACTTACGGGTCCTGTCATTGGGACAGAGAGTCATTTTGGCCAAAAAGGCGAAAAAAAAGGCCCCAGCAAGTGGGGCCCCTATGATCCTGAGTAAAAAGCCCGGGAATTAGGCGTTCTTTTTGAACCAAGTCTTAGATCCAGCAGTATCCGGCTTCATAGTGTCAGCGCCTTTCTTCCAGTTCGCTGGGCAGACTTCGCCTGACTTCGCTGTGAACTGGTAGGCCTCAACCAAACGCATAGTCTCTTCAACGCTACGGCCTACTGAGAGGTTGTTGATTGTAGAGTGCTGAATCACGTCTTTGTCATCGATGATGAACAAGCCGCGCAAAGCTACTTCTTCTCCGACGAGAACTTCGTAGTCACGAGCGACTTTTTTGTTCAAGTCAGCAATGATGGGGAATTTTACTTCGCCCAAGCCGCCGTCTTTGCGGTCTTGTTTTGTCCAAGCTAAGTGAGAGAAGTAGCTGTCGACAGAGCAAGCGATCAACTCGCAGCCGATGGCTTTGAATTTATCAGCAGCGTCTGAATAAGCGATGATCTCGGTTGGGCATACGAAAGTGAAGTCGAGAGGGTAGAAGAACAAGACTTTCCACTTACCTTTGTAATCGTCGAGAGAAATGGTTTTGTTTTCGCCATTCACGAGTGCAGGTGCTTTGAAAAAAGGCGCTGGGTTGCCAACTAAACGAGCCATGGAAATCTCCTTGCGGTGGGTTGAAATAATTTGGTCAAGCGAGGATGAGACTAGGCCTCACCTGGGAAAAATTCAAGACAATGCGTGTCCACTCGGCAAGGTTGTCTAACATCGAATGTTCGTTCCCCGGAAACCGTTTTCGGGTTAAATTTAAGCTCAAGATTTAACCTGTTACGCCGAAAAGTCCGAATATCTTAGTCAGTCACTATTGAAAGAAGGAACACGGATGGAAACCCCTAAAGGCTATATTCCAAACCCTATCGTTATTGAACAAACTGCACGAGGCGAACGTCAGTACGATATTTACTCGCGCCTGTTACTCGATCGTATTGTGTTCTTAGGCACAGATGTAAACGACACAGTGGCCAACTTGTTAGTCGCGCAATTTCTTTTCCTCGAACAGAGTGATTCAGAAGCGCCGATTCACTTCTACATCAATTCACCTGGTGGCTCTGTGTACGCGGGCCTCGGTATCTACGATATTATGCAACACGTGGCCTGCCCGGTTTACACCTACTGCGTAGGTATGGCGGCTTCTATGGGATCAATCCTGTTGCAAGCAGGTGAGCCAGGACATCGCTACTCAATGCCTCACTCACGCATCATGATTCACCAACCGTTGGGTGGCGCTCGCGGCCAAGCCTCAGACATTGAAATTCAAGCGAAAGAAGTTTTGGATTTGAAGCGTCAGCTCTATGAAATCTATGTGAAGCACACTGGCAAGAAATACGAAGTCGTTGAGAAGGCCTGTGACCGTGATAACTACTTGAGTCCAGTGCAAGCGAAAGAATTTGGTTTGATCGATAACATTATCGATCCCAAGGGCAAGACACCTAAGAAAGCGTAATTCACTTAACACGTATCTTTAGAGCGAAGGATAGACATGACCACGAAGGATAAATTAGGCGGCGGCAACTACGGTGCACTTAACTGTAACTTCTGCGGTAAGACGCAAAAAGAAGTGAAGAAGCTCATTGCTGGCCCAGGTGTTTACATCTGTGACGAATGTATCGAACTTTGTAACGACATCATTTACGAAGACTCGATCAAGACAGTCTCGAAGACTGCCGTGGATAACGTGCCGAAGCCGCACGAGATCAAGATCCACTTGGACAACTACGTGATCGGCCAAGATCGCGCCAAGAAGATCATCTCGGTGGCGGTTCACAACCATTACAAGCGTATCTCTCACCGTCCGTCGGGCCGTGATGGGGATGAAGTTGAATTGGCGAAATCCAACATCTTGCTCGCGGGCCCAACCGGTTCAGGTAAGACGTTGATCGCGCAGTCACTCGCTAAGTACTTGAACGTGCCTTTCGCGATTGCGGATGCCACGACATTGACTGAAGCAGGTTATGTCGGCGAGGACGTTGAGAATATCATTCTCGCTCTCTTGCAGAACTGTGACTTCGACGTTGAGCGCGCTCAGCGCGGGATCGTGTACGTCGACGAAATCGATAAGATCGCACGTAAGTCTGAAAACCCATCGATCACTCGCGATGTGAGTGGTGAAGGCGTTCAGCAAGCTCTATTGAAGTTGATGGAAGGCTCAGTCTCAAACGTTCCACCGAAAGGCGGTCGTAAGCATCCTCAGCAGGAATACATCCAGGTCGACACCAAGAACATCTTGTTCATTGTCGCCGGCGCGTTCGTAGGTCTGGATAAGATCATTGAACAACGCATGACCAAGAACAAAGCTGTGGGTCTCACGAAGAAAGAGAACACAGAGAAGAAAACCAACGTTGAAAGCCTCGGTGGTATCGAGCCCGGTGACTTGATTCGCTTTGGTTTGATCCCAGAATTCATTGGCCGTTTGCCCGTGAACGCGATGTTGGAAGAGCTCGATGAATCGGCGTTGATGCAGATTTTGACGGCACCAAAAAACGCCATTACGAAGCAGTATCAAAAACTCTTTGAGTTTGATGGTATCGAGCTTGAATTCCAAGAAGACGCTCTCCGCGAAATTGCGAAGACGGCCCTCGCTCGTAAAACTGGTGCTCGCGGTCTCCGCGCCATCATCGAGCAGGTCATGCTTGATGTGATGTACGACCTTCCGAGCAACGAGAAGATCTCGAAGTGTATTGTGACTCGCGAGATGATCACCGGCGAAGGTAAGCCGCAGTTGATCGAAGGTGAGCGCAAGAAGAAAGCTGAGAGTAAGTCGCCGGTGAAGACGGCCAAAAAAATCGAAAACGCTTCTTAAACTGAAAAACCCGCCGAAAGGCGGGTTTTTTGTTTCTACTGGATGACGAGATCTTCCACACAGGTTTTACAATCTTTAAATACGCCATCCGTGTCGTGAAGATCACGTTCGGTGTAGCCCAAGGTGATATGCGGATAAAACGCTTCAGCATTGAACGCACCCGGTGTGCCACCGAGTTCTTCAAAGCGTTGCTGGATGCGTGCACGCAAGGCCACCAGCTCTGGGCCCTTTACTACAACGTAGAAAGTGCTTTCAAGTTTGCGATTGATTTCCAACTGGCCACGACCCAAACAAACTGCGCTCACAGGAAGCTGCTGCAGGCCGCTCTCAAGGGCGATCTGATCAATCTCTTGAATGGTCATGCCTTGCGGTTTTAAAACATCCCAAAACTCAACCGGTGTAACCACCGTCACGTGGGCTTCGCCTCTGTGTTTGAGAGTGACGCGGAACTGGGCTTCCACTGCACTACGAAGCTCAGCAGCTGGAGCAAAAGGTAAATTCAATGCGAGGTAGCTGTCATAGCGGCCGGGGCCGGCATGAGGCAAGAAGACCTCATCTGCGCCCATCAGACCTTGCGCTGAAAAAGGCAAGGGAGCGGCGTTGGCCACTCCCATGCTAGTTACGATTGAGAAGATCAGGGCGAAAAGTTTCATTACGCGACTTTAAAGAATTGTTTAAGGGCTTCGAACCACACCAAGCTTGGATCCACATCCACCCGTTGCAAGAACTGGGGAACGCGCTCGCCGGGCATGCGAACATTGTTGTCCTGAAGCTTCTGGAGCAAGCCATCGACGTTATCAGCATCGTTCAGGCCTTGAGGGGCCTTCTGCTTCCATGCCCAGGCAGGTGCTACCACGGCGAAAGCGAATCCGCGGAATTTATCGTTGGCTGCAATCACGCTGTCGCCAGAGGTGCCTTCCCAGCTGCGAGCGTAGAATGACAAATGTGAGCGTGGAATGTTGCGTGCTCTTCCTTTGAAGCTCTTGCCAGCGAAACCAGAGATCTTATTAATTTCAGCAGCAGCAGCTGTGAAGTCTTGGACTCCTGTTGAGCGGTTGATGTTAATAATCGGGATGCGAGATGTTCCTAAAATACGACGAGCTTCCATGACGGCTGAAGCTCCGTCAGCAAGGATGAATTTCGGATTCGACTTCACCGCTTCCAACAAAATCTTCTCGCGGTAAGTTTTGGTGGCATTCAAAACATAAGTCCAATCACTTGCTGTCGCTTGGTCCATTCCGAAAGGAACAGTCTTCAGGACGAGGTATTTGTCGTTGATGCCCATATCAGTCATGAGACCTTGGAGCATCTGTCCACGAGCGCCTGTCAAAGCGCGTGCCGTGATCAAATCATCGTAGCCTTCTGGATCAGCGATAATGATCGCTTGAGGAGCTTGGAAGGTTCCGCGGTAGTGACCGAAGTCACCGATGTCGGGATAAGTTTTAACGTAGTAAGCGTCGATGCCATTAGCGGCGAAAGAGGTTCCTGGCTTGATCGCGTAAATCGCTTTCATATCCAAGTTCTCTTTCATCAAACGCGCCATGGCTTCGCCTGGGCCTGCATCAAACACGTAGCGAAGACCCATGCTGCGTGGGCGAGTGGTGAAAAGCTCTTCGGCCGGCATCGCTTCGTTAGGTTGAACGTCCGTCATCGCTTTTACTTTACCCATGTCAAAACCGGCGCGATCGCGAGTACCGAAAACGATCACGTGGTTGTTGCCGCTCATGCGTGAGGCGGTAGAAACTGGCACCATACGAGTGCCCGGAGTACCAAAGTCATAGTACTCAGGACCGATGTCAGCGCGTGCGTACTTATAAGGCTGGCCCAAAGCGAAGCTATTCGTCATCGCTGGGTCAGCCGGGATTTTCCATCCTTTAGTGACGTAAGGAGCAAGAACTTTAAGTTTGTTACCAACGGCGGTTGAAGCAGCGACGTTGGTCATGGTGCTGAGGCTGGTCGGGTGGGGAAGTTCCACCACCAAGAGTTCCTGAGTCACGGCCGTCTTATCATTGAGCTTAAGACCTTTAAGTGAGCGCGTGATCTGACCCGCGACAGTGATCTTATCAAGCTCAAAGCCACCCAACTGAGCAGGGTGAAGGATGCCGTTCTTAAGAGGGCCACCCTTAGAGAAGATCATTTTTGAGATGTAGGTGGCTTCGTTGACGCCGAGATCAGCTTTGACCGCTGCTTGTTCAGCTTCATTGGTGTAGTCGATTTTGCGACCCATGACTTCTGCGTAAAGATCTTTGCCTTGCTCATTTAAGAGAGCAGGGTATTCGTAGTTACCTCCTGCGTACTCAATGCTGATTTCAGGAATTTGAATTTGTTTAATCTGATTTGAGAGACGAGTTTCTACTTTACCGCCGCGGCCTTCAATGAAAGTCGCGATAGCATCGTTAGCAGCGCCACCGAAAGTCACAATCAATTTCAATGAGTCTTTGTTGTTACGAATAATCCAGTCGATCAAGTCGTTACGCCATTTAGCCGCAGGAGAGTTTTGGTCATGGCTCAAGAGCCAGAAGCTGTTATCCAAGAGACGAGCGAAACGAATGTCGTTAGCACCCGCTGATTGCAATACATAAGGAGTATCAAAAGCGCCGTACTGACCTTTAATAGTGAAAGCATAAGTATTGATGAAAGCGGCGCCTTCATTCACACCGAAGTATGCAGCTAAGTCTTGCGCGCGTCCGCCGAAACCTGCCGTCGCGGGACGACCAGCAGCTTCAGCAATGTGAGTGGCATCCTGACCAATGAAGAGAATCTTCACGGAGTTCGCTTTCTGCAGCATTCTCCAAGGCACAGGACCAAAAGCGGGACGGAATTTTTGCTCGCCCATCAACTTCTCAGACATAGCAGGCATATTAGGAATGGCCGCCGTGAGATCGATGAGCTCTTTGCCCATTTTAGTTTTTGGGTCTGGGCCTGCATCGTAGGACCAGCGAGGCATGGCCGAAAGGGCCAATTGAGTGCTGATCGCAAAGAGGGCAGCAAACGAGTAAATCCGTTTCATAAAAATCCTTCGGGGCCACAAAGGGCCCACTAAGCCTTGAATGGCTGGCAAACTCTCACAAAGGAAGCAGCGCGAGGAGAGAGCCTTGAAATTATTACAGTTAAGATTTAGTTGAGAAAAAGGCACGGTTAGGTCGTGAACTCAAATAATACGACCACTTCCACCGTTTAAATAAAATCACCCCGCGGAGGAAATTGCCTCCCTTTTTTTGCTATCAAAAAATCAATTCGGCATGGGACAATGTTCTTAGGGTTCTCTTGCTGTAGAGAACCGAATGTGGCGCAGGAGGTGCTATGTCCGACAAGAAGTCTGAATCTGTTAACAGCTTTCCTCTCCTTCCTTTGCGGGATGTAATCATCTTCCCGCATATGGTGGTGCCACTCTTCGTGGGACGCGAGAAATCCATCGCTGCTCTCGAGAAGGCCGCTAAGGCCGGCAATGAGCTCTTCCTCGTAACTCAAAAGGATGCATCGGTGTTGAACCCCGAGCGTGAAGATGTCTACGACATCGGCACCGTGGTCAGCATCATCCAGATGCTTCGCTTGCCCGATAATACGGTCAAGGTCCTTATTGAAGGTAAATACCGCGCACGCATTGATGGCTTCAAGTGCCTCGACGAAGGTTACTTCGTTGATGTGGTGAAATGCCCAGACGTTCTTCACAGCGAAGTAGAGACGGAAGCCTCTATGCGCTCAGTGAAAAACATCTTTGAACAATACGTGAAACTCAATAAACGTATTCCACCAGAGTTGTTGATGAGCATCAGCTCAATCAATGATCCATCTCGCTTGGCCGACATCATCGTCGCTCATTTGACGATGAAGATTCCTGAGAAACAAGAAATCCTCAACGCCACAAACGTTGATACACGGTTGCAACTTCTCCTCGAGAAGATGCAGGGTGAAATCGAGATCATCAACGTTGAGAAGCGCATCCGCTCTCGCGTGAAGACTCAGATGGAAAAGTCTCAGAAAGAGTACTATTTGAATGAGCAGATGAATGCCATCCAAAAAGAACTCGGCAACAAAGACGACAAGTCTGACATCGGCGAAATGGAAGAGAAGCTCAAAGCTAAACTCATGCCAGACGACGCTCGTGAAAAGACGGCCAAAGAAATTCGCAAGCTCAAGAGCATGTCACCGATGTCTGCGGAAGCTGCGGTTGTCCGCAACTACGTCGACTGGATGCTGTCTCTTCCTTGGGGCGAATTCTCTGAGGACGACAACTCAGTTAACAAAGCTCGCGAAATCCTCGACGCTGATCACTTCGGTTTGAACGACGTGAAAGAGCGTATCGTGGAATACCTTGCTGTTCGCTCACTCACCAAGAACGACGCTCGCGGTACTTTGTTGTGCCTCGCAGGTCCTCCAGGTGTGGGTAAAACTTCGATCGCGACCTCACTCGCAACTTCTTTGGGCCGCAAATTTGTGCGTATCTCATTGGGCGGCGTACGTGATGAAGCTGAAATCCGCGGTCACCGCCGTACCTACGTAGGTGCGATGCCAGGCAAGATCATCCAAGCTTTGAAGAAAGCTGGCACATCGAACCCAGTGATCCTTTTGGATGAGATCGATAAGATGTCTTCTGACTTCCGCGGCGACCCAGCTGCAGCGATGTTGGAAGTATTGGATCCAGCTCAGAACAAAAACTTCGGTGACCACTACGTAGAGTGTGAATACGATCTTTCTAAAGTCATGTTCATTATGACGGCGAACGACATCGGTCAAATCCCAGGTCCATTGCGTGACCGTATGGAAATGATTCATATCGCTGGTTACACACCAGAAGAGAAGATGCAGATCGCGAAGAAGTACTTGTTGCCGAAGTCAGTTGAGTCTCACGGCTTGAAAGACTACCCGGTTCTGGTTGCTGACAAGACCTTGTCTACTGTTGTTATGGGCTACACCCGTGAAGCAGGCGTACGTGAGCTTGAGCGCCAGATGAACACCATCGCTCGTAAGATCGCGACGGAAGTTGTGACTGAAGATGTGAAGGAAGGTCGCAAGTTCTCGATCACTGAGAAGAATCTTGAGAAGTACCTCGGTCCTATCAAGTACGAGAAGAATGCACGTGAAGACCAACCACAGATCGGTTTGGTGAATGGTTTGGCCTGGACTTCAGTGGGCGGCGACATGCTGAACATCGAAGTGGTCACTGTTCCAGGTAACGGCAAAATTCAAGTCACTGGTAAGCTCGGCGAAGTCATGCAGGAATCAGCGAAAGCTGCTTACTCATACGTCCGCTCGATCTCTGGCCGCTTGGGTGTTGATCACGACTGGTACAACAAGAACGACATTCATATCCACGTTCCAGATGGCGCGACTCCGAAAGACGGCCCATCAGCGGGTATCACTCTCGCGACAGCTTTAACTTCGGCCATTGCTAACATCCCGGTTCGCCAAGATGTTGCTATGACCGGTGAAATCAGCTTGCGCGGTCGTGTCCTTCCGATCGGTGGCCTGAAAGAGAAGATCTTGGCGGCGAAACAGGCCGGCATCACAACTGTGATCTGCCCTGAGAAAAACCGCAAAGACGTTGCGAAGATTCCAGACGAGATCAAGAGCGGTATCGACATCCGCTGTGTCTCAGACGCTGAAGAAGTATTGCGTATCGCCTTGAACCTCTCTAAACCAGAGGAATTCATGAAGACACGCGCACTCAAGGTGTTGGCGTCCGACGACGGCTTGACCGAAGTAGCAAACTAGAACTTAAAGGCCCGGCGAAAGCCGGGCTTTTTTTTTAGGATTCATATGAAATCAGAAATCATGCTTACGACTGGTACGGAAATCACACTTAAAAAATCACAAGTGGGCATCTTGGTGAGCTACCAGGCCAATGGCTTCACTTATTACGTGAAAGACGATCCTAAGAAGAAGCACCTTTATAAGGGCGGGAAGCCGGTGAAGTTTGAGGCGAGTCAGCAGCAGAGGCAGACGGCGTAAGCTGAGGATTTGACCCCAAAAATTCAAACAGTTGTCCTTTCATTTAACGCATACCGTTCAGGCGTTAAAAAGTCCAGGGATCCATGGGGACGACTACTATTATAATAGGTCTGCCAGTCAGCAATCTTGAT
>JAKFUR010000140.1 GCA_021732585.1 Bacteriovoracaceae bacterium | reverse complement strand
GTCTTAGAAGAGTCGAGCTTCGCCGATGCAATTCGTGGTGTTTTGGGAGACGCCGCTTTCTCAGTGCTTCAACAACGCGAGCTGCGAAATCAGTTGAGGTAGCCAAGTTGTAAGGTCTTGCGCTTTAAATCCAGCTTTGGCTGCCTTACTCACATCCATGTAGTAGTCGCGCTCAATACCAAAAGGTGACGGCGTTCCGTCTTCTGCAAAGAGTGCTTTTTTCCCAACCACATTCTCAATTTGTGACATCAATTCACGATTCGACCAATTATCTTCAGCACTAATATTAAAAACATCTTTTTGATTTGTTTCCACCATCCACTGTAAAGCAGCGGCTGCGTCTTCGGCGCGCACATAAGAAAATTCCGCGACGAGGTTGGGAAAGGAGATCGCTTTTTCCTCAGCGACATGTTCGATATGCATATGAAGTCGACGAGTATAATCATCGGTTCCTAAAACGATAGGGATGCGCATCCGTGCCACAGGAAAGGGAGCCGAGAGAAAAGCATGCTCCGCTGCGCACTTACCCTCTTGGTAGGAATTGCTGGCTTCCCCCATTTTGTAATCTTCGGCCATCCAATCAGTTTCTAGAAGAGCAGCTTCTGCATCGTACACGGAGAGCGTCGAAGTCATGATGTACTGGCCGATACGGCCTTTGAACGCTTCTATGGAGGCGTTGGCATCTGATGCTGTCATACACATTTGATCGACGACACTGTCGTAGTTTTCTTTGATGAGTGCGCTGAGTTGTTTAGCGTTTGTGCGATCACCTTTGAGGCGTTGGACTGAATCACCAAAATCATCCGCGGTATTCCCTCGTGTGAGAATTGTGACCTGATGACCTTTCTTAATGAGGTTGTGTACCAGGCGTTTGCCAAAGAAGCGCGTGCCACCCATCACAAGAATTTTCATACCTTCTCCTTATCGAGATGAAAGTGAATAGCGCTCGTACCGTCAGTCATTTTCTCTGCCCAGATATTTGTTTGGTGCAGACGGATGAAACTACGACAAAGTAAAAGACCTAGGCCTTGGGTCCCGAAGTTCGCGGTTGAAACTTCCGCAGTGGTATCCTGGAAGAATGAGTTAAGTTGCATGACTTCTAGATTCTTACCCTGGTCACAGACGGAAAACTTGAGAAGATGACCTGCATCTGTAACTGTGACCTTGATCTCACTACCAGTGGGCCCATGTTTGATGGAATTGGCGAGCAGGTTACGAAGAACGGTTTCAATCATGCGAGCATCGGCTCGCACCAAGCATGTCTCAGGAATCAGGACATGTAGATTTAATTCTTTTTCTACGGACAGTGGTCGGAGATATTCCACGACCTTCAAGACGGTTGATCGCATTTCTAAAACGGACTTCTCAACCTGGAGAGTCCGGAACTGAGTACGTGCCCAATCGGCTAGCTGTAAGATGAATTCATTCATATCCCGCGCACCGCTTTGGATCGATTCAAGATTCGCGAGTACATCATCTGCCGGCATCTTAGCATGTTCACGAATGAGAACTTCAGAGGTGTTCGCGATGGTGGAGATATTTCCCACGAGATCATGGGCAAGGATTCCCATGAAAGTGGTCTTTACTTGATTAAGACTTCGCAACTCGCGTTCCACTCTTTTTTGTCCTGATACGTCTTTAAAAATTAAAATCGTACCAATGACCTCACCTTGCTTGTAGCGCACAGGTCGGCATTCAGCGAAGAAGCACGTGTCATGCAATTCAATCTCTAAGGAGTTGGTCCAGGGATAACTTGAACGCACGTCGAGAGGAAGCCCAGGAATCTGGTCAACGTACACGCCGATATTCTCAGAGGAGAGTTCGAAATATTTTTGTGCAGCGGGATTGTAATCAAGGAGCTTGCCGTTTAAGTCCCACATGAGGCACGGGTCCGGCATCTGATCCACAATCTTAGCACGGGCAAAGGGAATGATCTCGAGAGTCTTATGTCCGAAAACGACGTAAACGAGCACGATAGACGAGAAAGCGAGCGCTGTCGGAACGATTTGTATGAAGCGAAGTTCCGGATAAAGGTAAACTGCCACGGTGTCCAGCAGCGATGGTAAAACGATACTCAGGATGATTAATTTGTTTCTCGTGCGATGGAAAGCGTGGAGCGATTTCATGCCTTGCCACAGGAAAAAAATCGCCGCGATGATGAGTAATCTGGCAATCAGGCTATGAACGGGAAACCATGGGCCGTTTGAAAAAACAAACAACTGACCATCCTGAAGCTCACGGATGGCGTAGTCCCTAATAAGGAGATGGTGATAGGGACTGAGAGTGAGAAGGACTGAGATAGCAGGAACAAGTGAAGCGACCCACCACACCCACCGACTGACTTTCAATTCGCCGTAGATCGCCGCCGCAAACCAACAGAGGCTCAGAGACACAAGAGAAGCGGCTACCATTTTGATGCGGTTCAAAAAGATCTTTGACTCTAGATCTGGCAAAAGCGGAAAGGAGGCAGCGCACAAGCACCACACGAGAGTGAGTCCAATAAACACGGACAACGGTAGGGAGATTCGTTGCTGCTTTTGACGAAGACTGTATAGGAACAGGACGAACATGAGAGCGCTAGCGAGCCACTGAATAGAGTTGAATTGTGGCCAGGCTGACATATGAGTTAATTTGTCCTTAATATATGGTCTATGACAAAGTTAAGAGTTTTTCTAGCAGATGACCATCCAGTTTACCGAGTAGGCCTCAAGACTCTCTTTAAAAATTCTGGTGATATTGATCTTGTGGGAGAGGCGGCCGACGGAGCTGAAGCCCTCGTGCTTCTACGCAACAATATTCCAGATGTTCTCTTAGTCGATCTCATGATGCCGGGAATGAATGGTCTCGAGCTCATTCGCATCGTACGCGAAGAAGAGATCGCCTGCAAAATCATCGTGATTTCTCAGATTGTGGAAGATGAGTGGCTTAAGCAACTTGTTGGATACGACATTGATGGGCACATCTTAAAGTCCGATAGCCTAGATGAGATGATGCGGGCCCTTGCGGCGATGAAGCGCGATGAAAGATTTTTCAGTCATCAAATCAGTCAGCATCTTTATAGAATGCTTCGTAGTCAGACGCCTTCGGCGTCGAAGTCAGCGACTCCGTTTTCAGAGATTTCACCACGAGAAAAAGAAGTGATCACTCTGCTGGCCCAGGGGCAGACGGTAAAAGAAATGGCGCTGGCTTTGCAGTGTTCAGAAAATACCATCAAGTCTCATAAGGCCAATCTCATGCGTAAGTTGGGAGCTTCGAATTCTACGGAAGTCGCGAGTTGGGCCCATAAAAATGGTCTCGTCACTTGATGCAAATCCCCGTCATTGATCTTTCGCAAGATGAAAAAGTCGCAGCGACACTGATAGGCCAGGCCTGTGGTGAGCACGGGTTTTTCTGTATCATTAATCATGGCGTGTCCTTAGAACTCCAAGAGCGTCTAGAAAATTTAAGTCAGCAGTTTTTTGCGCAAGATGAAGCCAGCAAAATGAAAATCGCCATGAGTAAAGGCGGCAAGGCCTGGAGAGGATTCTTTCCCGTCGGCGGAGAGTTAACCTCGGGAAAGCCTGACCTGAAAGAGGGACTGTATTTTGGTGATGAACTGCCCGCCAGTGATCCCCGTCCGCTGCATGGAGCGAATCTTTTTCCTGACGTACCAGAATTTCGTGAAGCGGTGATGGAGTACATGGCCGCCGTGACGAAGTTGAGCCATCAATTGATGAGGCTTATTTCGCTGAGCTTGGGATTAGATAAAGACTATTTTCAGAAAAACTATACGACCGATCCCACACTACTCTTTCGCATTTTTCACTATCCGCCATCGACGCCAGAAAATGTGATCACTCATCCCTGGGGCGTCGGCACACACACCGACTACGGGCTGCTGACTGTGCTCAAGCAAGATGACTGCGGAGGACTTGAGGTGAAAGCAAAGTCTGGATGGATGGCCGTGCCTCCAATTCCTAACACATTTGTTTGTAACATTGGCGACATGCTGGATTACCTCACGCAAGGTCGCTATCGCTCAACTCCTCATCGTGTGCGTAATACTTCAGGCCGCGAGCGCTACTCCTATCCATTCTTTTTTGACCCTGGTTTTAATGCACCCATTCTTCCTCTGCCGAATCTTAGTGGTCTGCCTGATCGAATGAGCGAGCGCTGGGATCATGCCGATCTTTACCAGTTCCAAGGCAACTACGGAGACTACTTGCTTAAGAAAGTGAGTAAGGTCTTTCCGGAGTTGACAGGGTTCCTGAGTAAATAGCTCGGTGATGTCTGGGCACCGGCCTTGGTGGCACCGGGGCCAGTTTTTCTCGATTCTACTTATTAAATAATCATGTGTTATGGCCGGTACGCTTGTTGCAAAAAGCCCTGTGAGCAAAGGATTTGCTCACACAAAGTAGGGGCCCATGAAACGGATGTCTTGGGGAATTTTGATACTCGCAGTGGCCTGTGGCAAAGGTGGTGGAGGCGGCGAAAAGTTCGGCGCTCCACAAGACCAGACCCAGGCCGGGATCATTGCGAGTTGCACGTCAAAGGTACAGGCCGCCAGTGTGGCCGAAAAATTTGGTGGCTCGTACCGAATTTTGAACGAGAAGAAAGGGCTGATCGAATTCTACGATATTCCCAACGATACTCTGCAGGCAGAACTCCCGAAGGCCAAACTCAAGGCCAATCAAGTCTATGAAAATCTCATTGAGAATGGCTTCAGTGCTTCAGCAGCTCTGGGCAATTTTCCGTATGTCGGCGGAGTGACTCCTCAGTACCGTGACTCGACTATGACCAGCTACTTTCCTTATCTCACCCAAATTGATGCCTACAATCTTCCGGCCGGTGTTCGTGGTGCGGGAGTGACAATCGCTGTGGTGGACTCGGGTGTTCACTACAATCATCCACATTTGAGTCCGAACATTCGCACCAATTCTCGCGATGGCCATGGTTCATCGGCGAACGGTCGTGATGAAGACGGCAATGGCTATAGTGATGACTACGCAGGTTGGGATTTCTACAACCATGATGCTTATCCAGTGGATGACAATGGCCATGGCACGCACGTCGCAGGTCTCGCCGCTGGAACGCTCAGTGGTGTGGCCCAACAAGCGAAGATTCTTCCTGTGAAAGTTCTCGGCAGCCGCGGCAATGGGGATCTCGGAACCATCACTGCCGGTATTCTTTACGCCATCGAGAATGGCGCTGATGTGGTGAATCTTTCGCTGGGTGGCTCAGGTGCCAGTGAAATGGGAAGCGCACTGGATGAACTCGTAGGCCACATCCGTCTCGCTAACGATCGCAACATTGTGATCGTCGCAGCGGCCGGTAATGGTGGCAGTGATGGCGTGGGGGACTGCAATGATGATCAACCAATTTGGCCGGCGAGTATCGAGAGTCCGAACTTGATGGCGGTTGGTTCTGTGGATGGTTCAAACCAACTCACAAGGTATTCAAACTTTGGTGGGCGCAGTGTGCATGTCGCTGCTCCAGGCGGCGATAACGTGGGCCTTCTGTCGACGGTGCCAGGAAACTGCACCACGAGCTGCAATAGTACGCACGCAGCTTACGGGCGCATGAGTGGTACTTCGATGGCGACACCTGTGGTGTCTGGGCTGGTGGCCTTGGTGAAAGGTGTGAATCGTGGGCTTGCTGCTGCAGAAGTGATTGAACTCATCATGGAGAATGGAACCAGCGTACCTGAATTTGATGGACTCATTCGCAGCCGCCAAGTGGTGAATGCAGGGAAAGCGTTAGAGGCGGCTAGATAAGACTTCGCACATCTTCGACTTTGAATTCTTTCAAAAACTCTTCGATGGTTTGGCAAACCACTCCGCCCTTACGACGGGAATGCCAAAGTTTCTTTGAATAAAACAAGACGACGTGATGGGATTTTAAATCTGATAAAGGCCGGCAGAAGATTAAGTCATGATCCTTTAGATCATTGAATGATCCTTGAGTGCCTAGCTTTCGTTGGTCCTGAGAGTTTTTGGGGAGCATCATTCCATGAACATGCAAGTAATAGAGTTGCGTAAAGCCAGAACAATCAATGCCCAACTTCGAGAGACCGCCAAACTCGTAGAGAGTTCCTTTCCATGAATCTAAAAATTCTGCAGACGATTGTACATGGTATTTTGGAGTCTCAAACTTTTTAGTGTCACAAACACCCAAATGTTTAGAGAGAATCCATCCCAACGTGGCTTCATACTTCCTCACAAGATTAAAATTTTCATGTACCCCAAGGACTTGGACGATCTCGTCTTCAAAGACTTGCGTCTGACGAAGCTGATCCTTCTCTTTATCTGTTAACCCCGGGTATTGGATGAGTGGCTGTCGGATAAGGTCTTGATGCGCCAGAACTTTCGCGAAGACATTATCGAGCCAATTACTGCGATCAATAGAAACCATGTGGCATTGCCCTTATTTTGAAACACTCAGAAAAGTCGCAGCTACCTAATGTAGGCAGCTGCGATGTGAGTGTTAGATCTTATCCGGTGCCACTTTCAAGTGAGTCAAAACGTTCTCGATAACTTCTTTAAAGACTGGCGCAGCATGGCCACCTCCATGAGCACCGGTGCCATCTGTATTCGGATTAATGATTCCGACATAAACTTCAATTGCTGGGTTATTCACCGGAGCAAAACCAATGAACCCTGCATAGTTTGCTGCTTTCTTCGTGCCGTACCATTCAATGTTCATGAAATCGTTCAAGAGGGATGACGCCGTTTTTCCTGCCGTCGTGTAGCGGTCACTTTGCGCTTTTCTGCCTGTTCCGTGAAGAACCGCATTTTGCAGAAGAGTCCGCACCTTATTTGAGTTTTCAGTCGAGAGAACTCGTCTGATGCTTTTTGTTTTACCGTCATAAGAAACAGGCTCCATGAGAGTGCCGCCATTCACCAGCGCTCCGTAGGCCTGAACGATTTCAAGTGCAGAACTTTTGAAACCGAATCCCGATGTGACCTGCGGAATGAGCTGCGGCCCATTGACCGGTCTTTCGCCTGGACGAGCTTGTGGGAAGTTTTGCGCGGTACCGCCAGCACCAAAGCCGAACTTATCTAACATCGTCTCAATGCCGGCTTCGCCTAACTGTTCGCCGATCTTGATCGCACAGACGTTGCTGGAAAGTTCGATAGTTTCAGAGGTAGTGAGCGATTTCCAACCTTCGGTTTTCCAGTCTCTGTAGACGGTACCATTGTAGTTGTATTTCCCATTCTCACAGTTGTGCTTTGATGTGAGGTCGGTTTTTCCCTCTTCAAAAGCTTCTGCGACAACGAGAGGCTTCGCAATGGAAGCCGTTTCCATCAATTCATTCAAGATCCATTGGCCTTGACGCTTTTTCTTCAAGTCCATGTTCGCTACAGCGAGGATTCGTCCGGTAGCAGGCTCGGCCACAATAATGAAACCAGCCGTCGCCTTCATCGTCTTTAAAGAGCGGGCGAGCACATCATCTGCAATTTTTTGCACGTCCTTATCAACTTCTACTGTGCCTGCGTTGATGCTGCCCCTGACGAGCTTTTCAGTTGCGATAGCCGCAGTGAGAGACACGACAACCATCACACTTCCGGCAGCAATAGCGATCCAATTTCTTCGGTACGATTTTTCATCCGTGATCATTTCGATTCTCCTCATAAGAAACTTTTTGAAATAATTTGAGTCCTTGATGATCGCAGCCATGGATGTTGTACCTACATACATTTCACGATGCTCGAGTGCTGCCTCTGCCACTCTTAAAAGGCAACTGCCGTAATCTTGTGATGAAACCTTCTTCTGGCCGGTCAAAGATTCGTCACAGGAGAACTCTTGATATTCAGTAATGATATTTTTCCACAGATACATCGCAGGGTTGAAAAAGAAGAAACAACTAAGGAGTTCCATAAGCATGGTCCACCAGGTGTCTCCCTGTCTGTGATGTTGCATTTCGTGTTTAATCGCGAGGTCGAGGTCTTTCTTATCTATGAGGAGTGATTCGGGAATCACAATCCACATATTACGATTGAGCCATACGGAGAAAGGAACGAAGACTTCACCTGAAGCCACAATTTTAATTCGACCGTTCTGACGTAAGGGAGCCGCCGAATACAGGATGCGCTTAACTTTGCTGTAATTCAGAGCAAAGCGAATGAGGAAGTAGATGCACCCTAGAATCCACAGGCTCAGCAACAGCAAACTGTAGTTTGGTGTAAAGCCGCTCTCATGAACAGCTGGAACGACTTCAACAGGCGTTGGAGAAATTTTCTTAACGGGGAGTGGAGCTACCATTCCTTCCGAATAGGCCTGAAAAGTTGCTGACTGGACGCCGCTCATTGATTTTGATGGCACAGCTTTTAGTAGAAGAGGAACAATCAGGGCCGCAACAAAGAGGATTTGAGCAAATCGTAAGATTCTAACGTAGCCCATGCGGACGTTGCAAAAAGTCAGCACTTTTTCCGAGGCCGCGAACAACACACCCGCAATCGCAAGAATAATGTTCATCTGAATGAACAAGTTCATGTTGAAAGCCTTGAGTTCAAGACTGTGCGGATGGCCTCGAGATCTTTTTTTGAGAGATGCGAATCATTGAGCAAGCGCATCACCATCATGGAGTGGTCGCCTTCGAACAAGTTGTCCGCGAGATGGCCAAGACTCTGAGCTTCGTAGTCATCTTTTGTGATGAGCGCTTCGTAAGTATGCGCCTTATCCGTCTTGAAACTCTTCAAGTATCCTTTGGTCTCGAGGATTTTCATGATGGTTGCCACAGAGGTGTAGGCGAGTTCTTTTTCTTTAGCGACTTCCGTCTGCACATCTTTGACTGTGCAGGGACCTAGCGTCCACACAGCTGACATGAGAGGGAGTTCGGCTTCAGTCAGGGGCTTATCAATTTTAGTTTTTCTTTTCATAGCACGAGTCTACTAACTTATTAGTAGGTGTCTACTATAAAGTTAGTAGGTGTTGGATTTTTAGCGTGTTTCCAAATTCACAAATCGCTAAATAACTAGAATTTCTGGAAATGGTCATCGTTTCCAATGGTGGAAACGAACCCATGTTGATTTGTAAGAATTGGCTCGCTACGGTGACTGAATGAAAAACCACAGAAATTTAATCCGACGACTTACTGCCCTCGTGCTCATCACCGGAGCTGTGATTTTCTATTTTCGCGCCTGCCGGCCAGAAAGGTTGCCTGAGAAGACTGAAGAACAGGAAAGGTTAGCGCCGCCCGCTCCAGCTGCAACCAAAACCGTGGTTGAGTCAGCAAAACCAGCTCCCGAATTGCAGGTGCGCAGAAAAGAGTTACCAGATGCAGCGACTCTTCATGAGTTGCGATCAGGGGTGAAACTTAATCTTTCTACTATTTATTCTGCACAAAAAGCTTTCTTTAGTGATTACAAGCGCTACTCGACGGATCTTATCTATGTTGGCTGGGCACCGAACGTCGCGAAAATGAATTTCAAGCTCGGTTTCCTTCAACCGTTTCGTCCCAAGACCCTCAGCACAAGTGACGGCACGGAAGAAGATCCGTCGCGCCTGGACAGTGACGAATTTCTGCAAACACCATTCGCCGACAGCGGTGATCGTTTTCATTACAGCAAAGCAGCTGAAGCAATCTCTCTATTTGATTACGAAAAATTCTGTCGTCAGCAGTGCACAGCGAACTCGAAGGGCTTTGAAGTGCTCGTGGTCTTGCCTCTGGGCGAAAGCGGTCGCGTCGATGTGTGGAGCATCAGTGATAAAAAAGAACTTCGTCAGCTTTGGGATGGGGTTGCACAGAAAGCTCTGGAGTGAATCCTCGTTTTAGAATCAAAAAATGTGAGGCGGCAGTCGAGGCTTAAGTGATCTCAGACGAGAGCCTTTAAGCACCCGAGAGCGCAGAATGAAAGAGCGAGAAGTGATTTTAGATGAGCTTGAGGTTAGAAGGTATATAAAACGGTGGAAGTTGGCAGATAATAGGAATTGATGAAATGCGAAATACGGAAAACTTTGTGTGAGCGCTATAGGCTTGCCTAGATGGGGAGAACAAAATTGAAATGTATGAATTTTTTGGCAGTAACTTGCTTGCTGTCTTCTTCTTTCGCCTTTTCCCAATCCAACCTAAAGCACGATCAATTGGTAGAAATTAGTAAGGCAAAGCTTGCTGAATTAGATAATTCACATAAGCAAATATGGGAAACCGGAAAATTCTATTCTACAAGATTTCAAGAAATCTATGTCGCGCCATTTGTTAATCCTGAAAGATACTCAGTTCCTTCATTGGGAGAGATCATAGCCCAGTACGATATTGATAGAACTCCAGCCTGGATAGATTTTAATCAAGCTATTGATCTAACGAATAAATATCTGACATTTGTGTCACTTAATCAGAGGGCAACGATTCAAATAGATGTAGCGAATGGCGAAAGAGTTCTTTATCGGGCCATGGCCTACTATACAATTGGCACACTTTTTCAGTTAGATCGTTTGTCGCGCTCAAACATCTCAGTCCGGGATGAGATAAATTCACTCAAGGATTTAGTCTTGAAATCGGCTAAGTTCTATCTCCCCGGGGGCTGGGGAGGGGGAGGATTATCATCAATTTCAAACTGGGATAAGTTTTACCTGAATCTTGCATACTGCATACATCGAGGGTTTCCAGTGGACCAGGTAAGTGCAGCGATTAATGACCTTTCCTCAATAGTTAGAGACAAAGATTCATCTCAGACTGACATTCGTGCTGCATCCAATTTGGCGTTGGAGTTGACCATGTTGTGCAACTCAAAATGTACTTCACCAGAAACAGGTGGCAGGAATTTCAATAGAAATAGAGACGATCACCTGAAAAGCATATTTTACCAAGCTGATTCAATCCTGGTTTATAGCTACATCAATCCAGATAGTGTGGGATTTTATGATCAATACTTAAATCTTTTAAAGAGCACGAATGATTGGAGACATGAAGAACTGAGGAACAAATTGATTTTAAATGATCTCAATCATTCACTAATAAGAATGAGAGAAGCTATTAATAACTTCCGTGCCAATCCTGGCTCCAAATGGTTGTTCACAAAGGATTTATTAGAAGCAATAAAAGATTTCTTCATCTTGGTAATCGCGACGTCTATATTTTTAGTCCCGCTTTGGATAATTTTCTTTTTTTTGGCTTGGTGGTTGTTGGCTTTCCAGGGAACGAATCGAGTCTCTTGGAAGATTTCATTTCGCTCACAGTCTTTTTCCGCTAAGTGGCACATGCGTTTAAGGTGGTTGGTTTTTGATGTCTTAAATTGGGCATGCAAACTAACTATGCAAGTGATTGCTAAGCCGCTGCGAAACTACCGCGAGACATTCTTAGACTCTAAATGCTTTGCACACAAAGTAGGAGCTAGCTTTGTCACCGTAGCCATAACACTTCTTGTAAGCAATGTTGCAGAGATGGTTTCTCAGAAGTATTGAACCAAGTCCGATCTAGATATCTTGAATCTTGTACACGATTTTTTCAAGTGGGTTGTACAATGACGCACTTGAGCAACCAGTAAGGGCGATTGATCTTTTGAATACATCCGATGAGGGATTGATTACCCACATTTCATTTTCCTCTCTTGTTGGCCAAGTCCCAATGATTGAATTAATGTCCGCATCATAGTCGCCTAGAGAGTATCCCCAAATTACAATCTTCTTTGTTTTAGCTAATTGGCTACTCGCAGATACAACCCCAGTGAACAACTCAGTCATGCAGTTATATCGAAACAACTCGAAGATTGTTTCTTGTAGAGTTTCTTGAAAACCTTTAAGTTTCGGAAGAACACTAGCTAGATCAAATGTTGTATCTTCAATTAGCAATTCAGTTGGGAAAACCATAGATTCGGCAAGACAGTCCCTCCCATGCAAATGAATTAGTTTTTTGATATTAGTATCCTTCCAAAGTGTGCTATCCCAATTTGTCGTAATGAATAGTGCGTTCTCACCAATCAAATCTTGAATCTTTGAATCAGTACGCAGGCTTAAGTTTTGAGCATGCTGAAACTCTCTGCATAAATCTTTTCGAAACTGAATAAAGCCACTTAGTGATTTGTACTGAGTAATGAAACTATTAATTGAGCTTTCTATACATTGGGTTGGATTACTTAGATGTTTTTTAAAAAGCAGGGCTCTGAAAAAACGAAATTTGTAGGATAAAATTGCGAGTTGATGAAACGCCTCTGAGTCCTTTCCTCTTAGCTTTTTGACGAGAGGATCGGACGGATCATTCGCTATCCACTGATCTAATGCCTTCCTTAAGGGGGCTGAGC
>JAKFUR010000141.1 GCA_021732585.1 Bacteriovoracaceae bacterium | reverse complement strand
ATGTACGTTCTTTCATACCTGCAAATTGCGCGAGCGGATAATGTTTTGCTCCATCAAACAATAAGAATTCGTACACTTCGTCACTAATGACGAGCAAGTCGTGCTTAACAGAAAAACGTGCAATCATTTCAAGTTCAGTCTTCTCCCACACTTTCCCGGTTGGGTTGTGAGGATTATTCACAATGATCATCTTCGTGCGAGGAGTGACAGCGGCTTCGAGCTCGCTCTCTGTCACACTGAAAGTCGGCGCGTGCATGGTAACAGGAACAGCTTTACCGCCGGCCATTTCAATCGACGCGACATAAGAGTCGTAGAATGGCTCAAGCACGATGACTTCATCACCTGGATCAACACTCGCCGTAATGGTGCTAAAGAGTCCTTCGGTCGCACCCACGGTAATAGTGATGTCTGTCTCGAAGTTGTAATCGAGTTGGTAGTAGCTTTTGTAGTAATTGCTCACCATCATGCGCAGACTGGGTGTGCCCATGAATGGTGCGTACTGGCCGTGGCCTTGGTCAATTTTCATTTGGGCAATTTTCTTGAGCCACTCTGGTCCATCAAAATCAGGAAAGCCTTGTCCGAGATTAACGGCATTATGTTCGCGAGCGAGCTTCGACATCACGCCAAAAATGGAATCTTTAAAGCCTGCGACACGTTGAGCGGTATTTTTCATGCGCTTTTTATAGCACGCTCAGAGTCGGGGGTCCATGGCATCGCGAGTGGCTTCTCCAACGAGGGAGAGCATCGTAAGAGTGAGAAACATCACAACTGATGGAAAAACCGCCAGCCACCACCCGACGGTGAAATTTTGCTGGGCTTGGTTTAACAGTTCACCCCAACTAGGTGTGGGCGGCGTGAGACCAAAGCCGAGATAGTCCAAGCTTGCGAGACCCACGATATTTCCTGAAATCACAAACGGAGTGAAGGTAATCAGCGGGCCCAAAGAATTGGGCAGCAAGTGCTTGAAGAAAATACGAACTTCACCAGCACCCACGGCACGAGCGCCTTCCACGAATTCCATTTTGCGATTCTTTAGAAATTCACCTCGAACATAGTAGCTAATGCTGATCCAGCCAAACAAACACGAAATGATCACTAGTAACCACAGTGTCGGTTTAAAAATCGCGATGATAATAATCAGCAAGAAGAACTGCGGTACAGTACTGAGAACTTCAACGATACGTTGTCCCCAGAAATCTACAGCGCCACCCTTCCAGCCCATCACACCACCCGCGATGGTACCCATCATATAAGTGATGAGCCAAACCAAAAGGGCGTAGGTCATGGAGTAGCGCAAACCGTAAAGCAAACGTGTGAGAAGATCCCGGCCGCGATCGTCGGTGCCGAGCCAGTTTTCTCCACTCGGTGGTGCGGGGAATGTTTCTACATTCGCGTTGGATTCATATGGATCCCAACGAACGATAGGCCAGATCGCCCAGTCCTGCTCGCCCATTTTGAGTTTGCGGTAATCCGCAGCGACGGTTTCAGTTTGACCAAAGGCTGAAGCCGGATAGTCTTTTGCGACAGGGAAATAAGTCGTGCCCTGAAAATGTAGTAACACCGGTTTGCTGTTCGCCCACCATTCAGCGCTGTAGCTGATGGCACAAACGAGGATAAGACTCATGAGGCTAATCATCGCCAAACGACGGCTTTTAAAACGACGCCAGCGGCGAATAGAGAGATCGTGGCGAAGCATCTTCTCAATCATGTGTAATCAATCCTTGGATCAACCAGCACGTAGGCCAGATCGCTCAGTACGTTTCCTAACAAGAAGAGCACACTTTGCAAGAACACCAACCCCATGATGACGTTGTAGTCACGGGCCAGCACAGATTTGTAACTCAAGAGACCGATACCATCGAGCTGGAAGATCGTTTCAAGAAGAAGAGATCCTGCAAAGAACACCAATAAAAATCCACCGAGACCGGTGACTACAGGAATCAATGCATTTCGAAGCGCGTGTCCCAGATAAACCGCGCGCTCAGGCAATCCTTTGGCGCGGGCCGTACGAATATAGTCTTTCTTAATTTCTTCTAAAAGTGAGTTTTTCATAAGCAAGGTCAATGAAGTAAACGAGCCCACTGTGTAGCAAAACAATGGCAAAACAAAGTGATGCAATCTATCTGTGATTTTTCCCCAGGTGCTGAGGTCGTCATAATAATCGGAGTAAACCCCACCGATAGGGAAAAGATCCATGAAACTTCCTCCAGCGAGGAAGACGATTAACAAAATGGCGAGCATAAACGGTGGAATCGAGTATGCGACAAAAAGCAAAAAGCTCGACGAGGTATCAAACAAACTCCCGTGCTTTAGCGCTTTGCCGATGCCGAGGGGAATTGAAATCAAATAACTCAAAATCAGGGAGGCGATGCCAAACTGCAACGAAACAGGAAACTTTGAGAAGATGACATCAATCACGGGCTCTTCGTAGGTAAAACTCTCGCCGAAATCCAAACGCACGATATTGCCGAGCCATTTGAGATAGCGCTCATGTAAAGGCTTATCAAAACCGTACTGCTTATTGAGAGCCGCGAGGACTTCGTCTGAAACAGTGCTTGAACCGCGGCTGTTACTGCCATCGCTCACTGTGGCAGCGTTACCACCGCCTCCAAAGCGTAAGGCCTGGAGTTTTTGCTCAACTGGTGATCCCGGCGCGAGATTGATAACAGCGAATACGACGATGGTCACTCCGATGAGTGTGGGAATCATGACCAGCAGTCGCTTAAGTAAGTACTTGCCCATCGTTTACGGTGCCAATGTCCAGTATTGTGTCCCAACACCGTAGGTGTAAGTGTCACGGGTTTTTTGAATGCGTGTGTTATGCGCATATAGCGTGGTCTTCCCGGCAAACATGAACAGATAAGGGTCATCCGCCGAAATCAACTCACCGACTTTTTGTTGAATCTCAATGCGTTTCACACGATCGTGCGTGCGACGAGCAAGATCAATCAAACGATCGACTTCTGGATTGCTATAGTGATTGAAGTTTGAACCACCGGCCTGTGAAGCCGAGTGCCAAACTTGCTTAGGATCGGGATCGCCTGCACCTGGCCCCCAGGCCAAACGGACGGCTTCAAATTTGCGCTCATCAATCAACTTGATAAATGAGTTCCACTCGATCTGCTTAAGTTCGAGTTCTACTCCGACTTTCTTGGCTTCTTCTTTATAAATAGTGAGATATTTCATGTAGTCTGCATTTGGCTCAAGGATCGTAATGCTGAAAGGCGTTTTTTTGCCAGCAATCATCTTATCTAACCTTCCATCACCGTCCGTGTCTTTCCAGCCAGCGTCCGTGAGAAGCTTCAACGCCCCTTGAGGATCGAACGCTGTCGGTTTGAGACGTGGTGAATGGAAATCGCTGGATGGTTCAGTAGGGCCATCAGCGTGTGCTGACAAGTTGTACTCAAATTTTTCCATGGCGAGATCACGGTTATAGAGCATCGCCAAAGCACGACGTACTTTCTTATCAGAAAGAATCGGATGCTTCATGTTCCAGCCAACGAAGGTGTAACCCTTGTTCGCCTTGTTAACGGTCTTAACCTTGAAGAGCTTCGTTCCCCACTCAGGGCCATCCGTTTTCTTTACGTATGCTTCTGGACGTAGGCCGATGTAGTCCAAGTCACCTTTTTTGAAACTCTCCGTAATGACGTTTTCTTCTTGGATGAAACGCAATACAAGACGTGGATAATTCCAAGTTTTGCTTTCCTCTGGATCTTTGCGGCCCCACCAGTCTTCATTGCGTTCAAGGACGATGCGTTTTCCTTTCTCATAGGTCGCAAATTTATACGGGCCTGTTCCTAAGAGAACTTTGCCGTGATCTTTTTTGCGAGTAGCGTCTGAATAAAAGTGCTTCGGGATAACAGCGATACCCGCGCAGACATCAAAGTTCTTGAAGTAGTCATCTTTTACTGTGAAACGAATAGTGCGCGGATCAACAATCTCCACTTTCTCAATGCTCTCGTAGTACGGACGCATGTGAGCTGTATTGAGGGTAGGATCAAAGATTGCATCAAACGAATATTTCACGTCTTCAACGGTCAGTGGTTTTCCATCATGCCATTTCACCCCTTCGCGCAGAGTGAAAGTGAAAACCTTGTTGTCTTTTGAGACTTCCCATTTTTCTGCTAGGGCCGGCTTCCATTCGTAGGTATCAAGATCGCGCTCGAGCAGACCTTCGATGATGTATCCTTGTACCGTCTGAGAATAACCATCAGTTGATGTGAGTGGGTTGAGTGTGGTAGGCTCACCACCGATGTTGATAAAGAAACTTCCCGAAGTCGATTTCTGTGCGTCTTTATCCTGGCAAGCGACAAAGCTCACATTTAAACAAATAAGAAACATCAACTTCATCAGACTGAGGTTCATACAACGCACTCCTTGCGAATTTATTTATGGATGTAAAGATCGGGATCAAGCGACCAGCGATCAACCGTGAAGTTGCTCTCATGAATCCGATAAGATTCAAGCTTGCTCTCCACTTCGTTGAGTCTGGTTTCGGCAGCTTTAAACGCCACCATCGAATTAGCACGATCCTCTTCGTGAGCAGCAAGTTCTTTCTGCCACTCGGCTTCTAACTTCTGCCGAAGAACTTCATAGCGTTTATTGATGATCTCAACTCGCTCGACATGAGCTTCGAGGTCTCTCTCGTGACGACGTTTTTTGGCAAGCATCGCCATGCGCTTCTTGAGCAAGATCTCTACGAGTTCATGCGCGGTTTTGATGTTGTTCTCTAGATCTTGGCCCCAGAATTTGAGAAAACTTCCGGTGGTGAGATGCACACTCTTCACGCAGCTCACATACTCAGGCACACGCAATAACAGATACTCCGTACTCCGAGCTTCCACGATAGCGACACAACGCTGGTTCGGATAACTCTCGTTCCAAAAATCGAGACGATCATTCTTGTTCAAGAATTTCGCGTTTTTAAAATCTACGCGCACGCGCATTAACTGAGCCACGCCATTAAGACGTGAAACGCGACCAGGAAAAGTCGCTTCAACTGTGGCGGGGTTTACTGCAACTGGCTCTATGGCCCAGGCAGATGTTCCTATCATCATGATAAGACAGAGAAACTTTCGCATGCTCTTATTATGCCACTCTCAGAGAGCAAGCCAAGGAAGATTGTGATTGATCTAAATGGTCGACTACTGCGTTTTTTGGAGAATCACACTCGCGCGGAAGTTCTTCTCATGAAGCGGCTCTTCATATTTCAGCACGCGCATTGTTGGGAACATTTTGAGCAGCTCTTGTTCCTTGAGGAAGAAGTCGACTGGATCATGGCGATGAGACGGGTGAATTCTTTGACGGGTGGTATGCGACTCGTAAATGAGGATTCCACCGGGGCGAAGCCACGTTTTAATCTTTTCTAGCAACGTGCGATCGACGTAGTAGAAACAAATAATTGCATCATAACTGCCGGCCGGAATTTTGTAGTCAGTCATCGACGCCACAACGCCCTTAATTTTGACTCCGTATTCCTTAGCGAGCAAGTGGGCTTTCTTCACCGCCACTGAGCTGATGTCGACGCCTGTTACCTTAAAACCTTTCTGCGCTAAAAAAACTGCGTTACGTCCCTCACCCATCCCCATGTCGAGGACAGTGCCCTCAAAAGGAAGGTAGTGATAGTTTTCTGCGAGAAAATCTGCTGGGCGTTTACCGAAAACAAAGTTGGGACGATTGTATTTCGCGTCCCAAGCAGATTTCGATTCTGAGTTCATCTTGATGCCCGTCAAATGCTCGAAGCGACTGGCCGGCAAGGGTTGGCGGGCATGTGCAAAGGCTGAAATCAGAATAAATGAGTAAACAAAATACTTACGCATGATTCTGACCGTCGTCTTCGTCTTCAGGAAACGCTGTTGCATCCCCTTCGGTACTGAATAAACCACCGTCTTCGGCTTCTTTCAGATCGAAAGCTCCGCCTTCGGCGATGGCTTCGTCGATAGGATCATCTATCCCAGTCACGGCAACGGCCTCATCGATAGAGAGCTCAGCATCAAGATAGAGCACGAGAGTGGCATGAAGCTTATCAAGGCGCTTAGTAAGACGAAAAATGGATTCTTCTACCGTGTTAGGCATGTCTTCTGTCTGAAACAGATACCACTTCATCTCATCGGCGAGACCGTAGTACTGATCCAGCGCTGCGATGGTTTCACCCGAACAGTGCGCGAGATCTTTAATGGTGGCACGGTCATAGCGTGAAGCGAACACCCAGGCGAAATGTTCGCGGGTTCTTCTCATGGCAAAGATATCAACGAACTCCTTACGACGAGTTTTAATTCGTTGCAGGAGATTGAATGCATCCAGCTTAAACAGCAGAAGGTAGCGTTGGGTGACTTCATCTTTACGGGATTTCATACCACTCTCTCGTTATGGCGCTAGACCGCGAGACCTGGAACCTTGGCACGTCGGCCACCTGGCCAGACGCGCGCACGATTCAGCCTCAACTCATGGAACCTCTTTAGTTTATCACAGAGAGTTTCTAGGTTAAGGGGGTATTTAAGGAAGAAATAGTTTTTCTGGCGGTACGACTTCGAGCCGAGGTCAAGCTTTTGGAAACTAGAAAAATGGAAAAGACTCAAGCGTTCTTGGCGCAGAAGCATGCTCAAGAGAGGTGCCACTCGTTTGTTAAAAACTCCGTACTGAGCGCTCGTACGAGTGGAGCACAGCACCGTCACATGGCCAACTTCACTGAGTGCGGCCAAACGTGAGACTTGATCAATTTTGATAGGGAGAAGTTTTACACCACGAGACGCAAACATCGCAGCCGTGTTGTAATAGACCTCGTCTAGACGCTCGTCTAGCAAGATCCAAAAGAAGAAGAGTTCGTTATTTTCGCCTGGATTATTCACACCAGGCTTATCGGTTTAAGCGGCGCGGCCCTTGAACGGTGATTTCAAAGCCAGCAGTGCTAAGAGAAGCCCAAGACCGAGCGAAAAGATCGGATTACTTCCCCCTCCACCACCTGAAGAGCCACCAGACATATCAACAGTTCCACAACTCAACGGTGATTCCTCGGTGGTTTCTCCAGAAGAGGCCAGGGGAGACACAAAGCCAATCAACTGACGGCGTTTAGTCTCTCCCACGGTGTAGTCCATTCCATTTTGATCATCCCAATGCAGACCCTGATACCGTTGCTGTAGTTGAGCAGCCATGACTGCGTCACCATTTTCTGAGTGATCCAGCCCGAGGATGTGGCCGAGCTCATGGACGAGCACAGTGTTGAGGTGCTCTTGAATTCCGTTCAACGGATGATTTCCATTGATGATGATTTCAGCACGGGCAACGTAAGGCCCTTTCGTGTAACGAACGGCCACCGCGAGTGTGGAACTCTCTGCGAGACCAGTCTCTTTGCCAAACTTCGTCGACCAGCGAATGATGTTGCGATTGGATACCGGAGAACCTTGCTGAGAGGAGATGTTCCAAAGACCTTCAGTGATAGCGTCTTCCCATTCTTGAACCGCGTTGTTCGCCAAGGCAGTGATCAATTGTAAGCGGTTCGGATCCGTATCCATCACTATGAAATTCACTGGAAACGACGACCAGTAAAATCCATTTTCGAAGTCTGTTGTCAGGCGATAGGCCATGGCATTTTGCCAGGCGATTAAAGTAAAACAGAAAACGATGAGCTTTTTCATGGGGACATCCTTTCCCGATTTATTCTACCGACTCAAGCCAGCAGAGCTTTCCTTGATTCAGCTGCACCAAGTACTCTTTACCAATCTCGACCACGAGCGGGCCAAATTTCAAGAGCTGCACTTCTAGATTTCCAGACGCTGTTCCTTTGATCGATTCTTCAATCGCAAAGATAACTGTCTGCTTACTCAAACCCGAAACCGCTCCCTCAGGCTCTCGCACTTCACTGGCGATAGCTCGCACTTGGGTGGGGCAATCAATTTGTGGGGCAACTGAAAATCCAAACACTGGACCGGCCCATAACAAACACGTTACGAACCATGCTAAAGGTTTCTCGGCCATCCATAGTCTCCCTCGAGTCATCCATCCTGGTTGACCCTATTGAGCTTAATGTTTGCATGTCCCAGGCCAAGCGCAAGCACTCGTCTAAGGAACGCGTTTACTGTGATTTGCGAGAGAAAAAAGGGCAAAATGCGCCCTGTGATAGCAGGGTCAGAATGCCCCACAGGAAGAAATGGCCTCTTGTGAAATAAAAAAAGGGCCCCGAAGGGCCCTTCTCAAATGTAGCATTGTCAGCAGGTCGGGATGATTACATCATTCCGCCCATGCCTCCCATTCCGCCCATACCACCCATGCCGCCCATGCCAGCACCAGCGCCGTCATCTTTCTTAGGAAGATCAGCGATCATGGTTTCTGTCGTGAGCATCATGCCTGCAACTGAAGCTGCGTTCTGAAGAGCAGAACGAGTGACTTTAGTTGGGTCGATGATACCAGCTTTGATGAGGTCTTCGTATCTGTCGTCGCGAGCGTTGTAACCGAAAGAAGCTGATTTTGATTCTTGGATTTTGTTCACAACAACTGCGCCATCAACGCCAGCGTTGAAAGCGATCTGGCGAAGAGGTTCTTCGATAGCGCGCTTAACGATTTTCACGCCAGCAGTTTGCTCATCGTTAGCACCTTTAAGATCAACCAAGGCCGCAGCAGCGTGCAAGAGAGCAGCACCGCCGCCCACGATCACGCCTTCTTCAACAGCAGCGCGAGTCGCGTTCAAAGCGTCTTCTACGCGGTCTTTCTTCTCTTTCATTTCCGCTTCAGTCGGAGCACCGACGTGAATGACAGCAACGCCGCCAGACAATTTAGCCAAACGCTCTTGCAACTTCTCTTTATCGTAGTCTGAAGTTGTTTCAGCGATTTGAGCTTTGATTGCGCCAACGCGAGCTTCAACGTCTTTCTTTGCGCCTGAACCGTCAACGATGATGGTGTTTTCTTTGTCGATGGTGATTTTTTTGCAAGTACCGAGATCTTTCAAAGTTACAGTCTCAAGGCTCATGCCGAGCTCTTCAGAAATAACCTGGCCGCCAGTCAAGATCGCGATGTCTTTCAACATTTCTTTACGACGATCGCCGAAGCCTGGAGCTTTAACTGCTGCAACATTCAATGTGCCACGGAGCTTGTTCACAACGAGAGTTGTCAAAGCTTCGCCTTCTACGTCTTCAGAGATGATGACGAGAGGTTTGCCCGTTTGAACAACTTTCTCAAGCGTAGGAAGAAGCTCTTTCATTGAAGAAATCTTCTTGTATGTGATGAGGATGTATGGATTTTCGTAAGAAGCTTCCATCTTCTCAGCGTTCGTGACGAAGTAAGGAGAAACGTAACCGCGGTCGAACTGCATACCTTCAACGACTTTGAGTTCAGTCATGCCGGTTTTTGACTCTTCGATCGTGATGACGCCTTCTTTGCCAACTTTCGCCATCGCTTCAGCAATCAATCCACCGATATCGCTATCGTTGTTAGCTGAGATTGTTCCGACTTGTTTGATTTCGTCGTTTGACTCAACTTTTTTGCTCATTGATTTGAGTTTCTCAATGATTTTTGCTGTTGCGAGGTCGATACCGCGCTTGAGTTCCATTGGGTTGTGGCCAGCAGCTACGAGCTTCACGCCTTCACGGTATACCGCTTGAGCGAGAACAGTTGCTGTAGTTGTGCCGTCACCAGCGTCTTCGTTAGTTTTCTGAGCGACTTCTTTCACGAGCTGAGCGCCCATGTTTTCGAAAGCGTCGGAAAGTTCGATTTCTTTAGCAACAGTCACACCGTCTTTGGTGATGGCTGGAGCGCCGAAAGATTTTTGAATCACAACGTTACGGCCTTTAGGACCGAGAGTGACTTTCACTGCGTTGGCGAGAGCGTTCACACCAGCGAGGATTGAGGTACGTGCGTGTTCTGAGTATTTAAGTTCTTTAGCTGACATATGTTTTCTCCGTTAGAGGAATTTAATGATTATTGAAGAACGCAAAGAAGCTCGTCTTCTTTCATGACGAGGTAAGTTTCGCCGCCAACTTTCACTTCTGTGCCTGAGTATTTGCCGAAGAGAACTTTGTCGCCTTTCTTTACATCGAGAGATTTCACTGTGCCGTCTTGCAAGCGGTAACCAGTACCGACAGCAACCACTTCACCTTGAGCTGGTTTTTCTTTGTGATTGTCCGGGATGATAATACCGCCAACGGTTTTAGTTTCTTCCTCAACACGTTTGATGAGTACGCGATCTTGTAGTGGCTTAACAGTCATGGGACGCTCCTTCAGTTAAAATGCGCGAGGCATTAAGTTGATTGATTTACGTAAGTACGGTTTGCGCTCACACAATGTAATACCGAGTCCGTCAGTGTCAAGGTTGCCCTCTGAAAGAAACTTTTGGGTTCAGGCTAACTCACCAGAAATACGAAAAGTCTCCATAGACTTATGTGGGGACACTCCGACACCGAATCCCTCACGGTGCTGTGAGAACTGGCCTACTTCATTCAGTCTTGCGGCACAATCTGCCCGCTCATTCGTGAGTTTTTAGAAACTTACACAAGCTCAAGTACACCCCTACACAGCCGAAAAAGGTATCACGGTACAATAATCCTAGATGTAGGACTTCCCACGGAAAGGGGATGCATGATCCTGACAGTAACAAAAAAGCTTTTCCCACTCTGCCCGCTACTCGCGATGCTGATCTCATGCGGAAAAAAAGTTGAAGAAGGAAGTTCATCAGAAATACGACGTGATGATGTTGTGCTTCCACAATCTCTTCCATTCGAAGCATCGGCTACCGGCCTATCAAATCGCAAAGATGACGTTTACACAGTTGTCCGTGATGGGAATGTTGTTATTCCAGCTGTTGTCTCAGCCAGCGGCAAAACCGCTAATCTCCGCGTACGACTTGATATGAACATTCTCGAAGGTGAACAAGAGTTCAGTTGCTATTGGGAGGGTGCGGGTCTTCAGTACGATTTCCATCACTGCGAAAACCCAGATGGGATTGATCTTGGACTCACTCGTGAAAACATCAGCAAATTCAAATTCCCTATCGATCAAGGCAAAGTGCTGAAGCTCAGCCTTGAAGCTGCACCTACCGGCACTACCGTTAAGGCCCGTTTGTCACTCGACGTTAACTGGATCTAATCACAAAAATATTTTTTTATTTGTAAGTAGAGGCAGGTGCACGAACTGCACCATCACCAAGCCCAGCTTTCTGTAGGGCCAGAGTTTTAGCCTCTGATCGTTGTGCAGATATGCGATCCACGAGCGAGCTTATTTCTTCGGAAGGAAGAAAGCGGTGCAGACGGTGAACTAAGAGTGTGTCTAACGCTTTGCCGGAGTCTTCTTTGACGGCTATTTTCAAAAGACGGGGCGAGTTTGATCGCAGCCATCCATCCGAGGTCTGCCCAAGAAGATAATCTAAGATGTCCCAATTTTTTCGAGCGAGGGCAATATCAATAGGTGATGAAAAGCCAGATCCCTTCGAGGTGTCTGCTCCCTTTGAAATGAGAAACTTCGCGACAGACAAATTACCATTGTGAACAGCGACTTCAAGCGGCGTAACTCCAAAAAGGAGATAATGCCGAGAGTTGATATAGGTCGCATGCCTCTCATAGTCTTCCAGCTTCGCCAGATCGCCACTGGCCACCATCGCAAGGTACTGGCGATTTTGTTGCACGTTTGTATGTGTGAGGAGACCCGTCAGGATGAAGAGAGTGAAGCTCATCGCAAGAGTACGAGGGCTTACGGCGCGGAAAGTGACCTCCAACATACGACTGACGGCAGATTGGTTCCAGTCATAGGCCACTCCGAGAGAAATTTTTGTGCGGACGTTTTCGATACGGGTTTCGATTTCAGGATGGGTGCGCAACGGATTCCAGATAGCTTTCTTCTGCGCTTCCACACGAAACTTGTGCGCCACTTTTCGAAGAGCATTTTCCATATCTTCCAAGCGGATGCCCAACTGCATGACGGCAAACGCATCCGCTTCGTGTTCTTGGCGACGATAACTACGGAAGAGCCACGACACGATCAAAATATAGCTCGCGACAAGGGTGACCAACAAGGAACCACCAAAAACCAACACACTTGTGGCGGGATCATCACTAAAGGCCAAGGTCAAAACCATGCTAGCCGCTAAAGAGGTAAGCAACGAAATGACCAGACCCATGATAAGGGCGAAGGCATAGGTAATCCGCTTTAGCATATGACCATTCGCCATGTGCCCAAGCTCATGACAGATCACTGCATCGAGTTCGTCCTTCGTGAGAAGATCACGCAAGCTGCGACCGATGAACATGGTTTGGTTAGAAAAGCCGAACCACTTAAAACCGACAACAAAAGCGTTATTAAAATCCGGAATATCAATCCAGCGCAACCGCACGTCTTGCCAACCAATCTGTTGCAGACGATGGCGGATAAGTTCAAGATGCTCT
>JAKFUR010000052.1 GCA_021732585.1 Bacteriovoracaceae bacterium | reverse complement strand
GGAATGTGCATGTGGTATCGCGCAATGAACTGGGGACCGAATTGTTTCGCCGGGAATTGTCGCTGACTACGGAGGCTTTGAAAGACTTTACCATTGAGAAAAGACAGAAGCGCAGAAAATACCGGCGGGCACGCTGGCGCCGCCGGTAGTTCTAAACTTTATTGATTAAAGATTTTTTTGATTTCTTCTTTTTCAGGGTCGGCCTGTGGATCTTTCTTCCCAGGCTTCTCTGCACCTTTGGTCTTCAGCAACACACGATCCAGGTTTCTCATGTAGGCCTTCGAGACCTTCTCGAACAACGAGTCGTTCTCAGAGCCTGCGAGCCCATCGTTGCGATTTCTATCTGCAGAGTCGAGCATATTTCTAAGATCGCCTTCTTTCATACCTGTTCTACGGGCCGCATCTCCAAGACCGTCAGCGCCTGCACCAGCTCCGGAGTTTGCCCCGCCGGAAGAGCCGCTGTCTTCACCACCACCATTGCTGCCTGAGTTGGCGAAAGCACCACTTCCCTCATCTCCTGATCCGAGACCTGAAGAAGAAAAGCCAGAACTTGCTGAAGAGCTACCGCTTCCACCGCCGGCCGAAGCTCCACCGTTCGGAGAGCTTACCGGACCAAACTTCTGCTCAGTCTTAGTTTCATCTGTTCCGCTCAAAGATTTTTTCGCAGCTCCCAAGCTTCCACCCGCTCCACCGATTCCCGAGAAGGCCGAGTTATCACCTGGACGAGAGAGTCCTGAGACACTCGAGAGTGGTGAGTTCAACTGACCGAAGAACTTTCCTGCAGCGGCCAAGCGTTTAGTGGCAGCAGCGTTGCCTTTGATCTGATTTTGGAAATTCAAGTTCGCCTTATTGTCTTTGGCCACGCGACCAGCCGTTCGACGAGCGGCGTTCAAGACACGCAACTCAAATCCATCTGACAGCGATGAACCACTAGCACTTCCTTGGTTGCCGGTCGTGCTGCTTGGTAAACCTCCACCGGCCGGAAGACCCACGAACTCTGAAGAGAGCGGGAAACCCAGTGAACGGAAGCTACGGAAAAGATTGCTTTCTAAAGTACGTACTTGCCCGTTTTCACCCATGGTGAGGCCATAGCGATCGCCACTGATCTGGTAACGGCCGCGACGAATCGCCAAGTCTTCGTTGTAGCGATTGAACGCATCATCGAGTTCAATCCCGCGACGAATTGAGAGTGTCGTGAGCAAGCGGATGTTGTGCAAGAGAGCGAGGTAGTAGTTCTCTAAGTAGGCCAACGGATAGCCAATGCCCGACTGACCTGACATATGGCGCCAGTTGAAATGCAACTGGTACACATAGTTCGCAAAGAGTTCAGCATTCTTTTCGCTTTCAACAGAGCATGGCTTAGAGGTATCTGCAGGACAGAAAATATCACCGTGGCCCCATGGGTTTTCATTTTGTCCATCAAGGTTCACGGCTCCACACTCACGAAGGTCGCGGCAAAGGGCATATTTTTTCACAGCTTTCTTGTACTGATCAATACGCGCTTGAGTGAACTGATACTGCGGTCTAAAGTTCGCTTGAGCATCGATGTACTTATCGAAGTCCGGGAAGAATTTCGCTTTGTCAGAAGCGACGGCTTTCTTTTTGCCCAATGCCTGCGCCCAAGCACAGCCTTTCTTAAAGCCGGCATTCACCTCGGCGACCCACTTGTAATCGAGGTTCAAGTCTTCTTCAAAGAACTCTGGCAACACAGGATCCATTAAAGTCTTATCTGCCATCACTTCTTTCCAAGGTTGGAAATCAGCTTTGGCAGCAATTGTTGCATCCGGAAGTGGGCGGTAGAAACTACGTGCGCACATGGTGCCTTTGAATGGACCTGAACATGGGTTCGCACCTATTCCAGGGTACGACGTGGCGGCCGCATGAGTGCCATCACATGTGCGATCTTCTTTCTTCTTCCAAGGGAACACGCCTTCAATACCAGGATTGTTACTGAACGCTGGCCAGTGAAGGATGCGGTAGAACGTTTTACAGTAGAAGAGTTTCAAGAATCCACAGCTCTTTTTCTCAACCAAGCGGTCTTCGATCATCACGTTCGGGAAATCCTTACTAAAGGATTCGACCACGTTGAAGCCCCCGGTCGGATTGCCCTGCAAACCGGTGACGACGAGACCGACACCTAAGACACCGCCCGCAACTGCACCGGCAATCGCCAAGGCCCCTAAGGCAAAGCCCACACCCACAACGAGAAGAGCGAGCAATAAGAAGAGCAAGAATTTAAAGGTCTTCTTCTTCCAAGAGTGAACCTTACTTTCAGTATGCACGTACCCGCGGTACCAAGAGTCCTTGGTTTTATCATTCTCGAAGGCCTGAATGATGGTTTTATCAACCTTGGCCGCTTTCATTTGCGACAAGCGAGAGTTCCAGTAGCTGGTCAAGCGCGCCACTGGCTTTTTAGCGCGGTTGATGTCTTCAGCGATGGTTTGTAATTCGGTTTCAACTTTCTCCGTGTCCATGAACACGTCGATCTGATTACATGACCGGAGGCGAAGCCAGCGCACCAACACTTCTTCGTGGTTGATACCCGCTGCACCGGAGTCGATGTTGTCGATATCATCTACGCCCTGGCGGCCCTGTGACGCCATCTTGTCGAGCTTCTCCATGTACATCGCAACGTAGTTCGGGAACTCAACGCCATCTTTGTAAGGTTGTTCCGCTGATTCTGGAAGTTTCAGCGCATCACGCATTTCGCCGTCGCGGCAGATTTTGTTTTCTGGCTGACCGGTACACTGAGTGTAGAAGAAGGCCTTCTTCTCTTCAGAGAATTTCTCTGGGCCAAAGGTGTACATACACTGACATGAAACCAACAAGTCGAGGTACTTCAACTGCTCACGTGTCGAGTAGCGGTTCTCACGAATTTCTTTCATGAGATCTTTTGTGCGCGTGTAGAGGTTTTTTGGATTTGCTTTGCCTGAGGCATCCAACAGGTGCCACATGTCTTGAGTGCCGCGACCAGAATAGCTGGTCTCGAATGAGCGCACAAATAAGTCAGCGTTTCGCAATAGGTTCGACGAATCGAGCCAGTTGTCTTTACCGGTATCAAACTCACACATCTCAACGTTCGAGCGTTCCTTCGGCGTGATCGCTGGAATGTTGTAACGTTGAACGTATTCTTCTTGGGTAAAGACCTTGCCGATGTTTTTGCCGGCCTTAATGGCAGCGGCGTTGTCCCCTGCCATCTTTTTACGAATAGCATAGATTTTCAAGAGCTCGGCTTTGCGTTTGGCCGCGTCTTTGATGTTCATCACTTTTTTTACTTCAGCTTCGATGAGATCGAGCTGTTTTTCCGAAAGCGCTTCATCGTTGACCCATGTACCCTGTGAGGTGTTAGGTCCTGCGGTTTCAGCAGGAACTTCCGAGTCCTGCGCGATGGCACTCATGGAAAAAATGTTACTGGCCAGCTGACGCCAGAGATTCTGGTTTTTTACCGAAGCTTGTGGCGGTGGCAAGATGAACGGTGGCATCTCGAGAGTGCACATGCCATCGATGCCAAGAATGAATCCACGGCAGCACTGCTGATTACCAGCAGGCTTGGCACCTTCTTCCAGGCACATTTCACAAATGTATTTATCCTGACATTTGCCGCTGGTGCATTTGCCTGAGCAGCACTCATCAGCTGCCGAACAGACAGCCGAAAGGATTTTGCAACTCACACCATCAAGACCGTAGTCTTGACGACGACAAGCGCCCGCCTGACAGTTTGGATTTTCTGGACTGCACTCGCTATTTAAAGGGATGGTTGGGAAGCAGCCCATCACCGGCGCGCACACCCCAGCAGTCTCTTCTGTGGCTTTGCTACAAACCTTTGAAGCACATTCGCTGTGCTCGTTGCAGGCCTGGTTTTGTTTCTTGCCAGTAGCACTCGCTTCTAAAGTCGACGAGACACCCATAACCAAACCGCCGCAACATTCTGATCCAGCGAGGACGGTGCTAGCATTCGTGCAGGCCGGCTGGTTAGCCTCCAAGCCGTTGAAATTCACAGCAGCGGCGCAAGTCACTTTGCGAAGAGTGGTGTTGGGCAAATCCACAATACACTTTTCGATTTCGGCTATTTTGCCGGTGTGCTGAGCTAAGCTGATCTGACCGCTTACATAAAAGTCATTACTGGCATTGGCCAAAGTGCTGCGGAATTCTTCCGGCGTAATTTTGCCAGAAAAAAGATTCGTCGTGAGAGTGGTCGCTTCCGACTTAATTTTCGCGAACGCCTGGGAGCGCGTGTACTCCACTACCGGTGAATCATCCACCGGACCTTCGTCGTCCTGGGCCAGGGCCCATTGAGGGGAAACGAGAAAAGCAAACATCAGCAAAAGAGTTAATGACTTCATATGACAACCTCTGGATTATTCATCTATGATTATAAGTCTCTAAGGACTTAGCGAACAAGCGCATTGCCACAACTTAGGGTATTTAGGTCCAGAACCCTTTGCCGGGATGGCCAGTTTTAGTGGCAGTTATCTAAAGGATACCTCTTGAGCGAGAGCATGACCCCCTGGGGAGGCCCAACCCAGTTTTTTTACTCCCTGACACCTGATGTGATTGATCAGGCGATGCGGGCCCATGGACTGAGACCTTTGGGTCGTGTCATGGCACTGAATAGTCTGGAGAACCGTGTTTATGATGTGGAGGTCGCCCCCATCGAAGTCCCTGAAGGACCTTTTGCGCCTGATGCCGTGGTGGTGAAATTCTATCGCCCGGGCCGTTGGAACGAAGCCACCTTGCGCGAAGAGCACAACTTCTTGGCCGAATTAAATGAGTACGAAATTCCGGTGGTCTCACCGCTACAGAAAAACGGCGAGACGCTTTTTAAGCACGAAGAAACCGGTTTGCTCTACACAGTTTTCCCAAAAGTCCGTGGGCGCCTGAAAGATGAACTCAACAAAGAAGAGTCGCGCCAGATTGGTCGCCTCATCGCTCGTTTGCATAACATCGGTAATCTCAACGCTTTCAAGGCCCGTCCAACTCTCAATACCAATGATTGGTTGCTGGGCAATCTCAAAGCGGTTGAGGAAATGGACTTCATCGACCCCGACCTCAAGAAAAGTTTCGCCTTCATGGTGCAGCAGCTCCATGGCTTGATCACGCCCATGATCCAAAGTCTTCCGTTGCAACGTGTGCATGGAGATTTTCACCGCGGCAACGTGCTGTGGACGAACCAAGGCGCATGGATCACCGATCTCGATGACTGTGTGATGGGACCGCGTCAGCAAGATCTCTGGCTGTTATTTCCGGGCCGTGATGAATGGTCGCTGGAGATGCGTGGTGAATTTATGGAAGGCTATCAGGAGATGGCGCGCGAACCGCTGGGTCTCTCCCCGCTTTTGATTGAAGCCTTGCGTACGATGCGTTTGATCCATTTTAACGGCTGGATCAGTAAACGTTGGGCCGATCCGGTCTTTCAGAATATGTTTCAGAGTTTCCCTACAAGAAATTATTGGGAACAGCAGGTGCTGGACCTTAAAGAGCAGGTTTCTCTCCTGCAAGAATTTAACGATGGAGGCAGCGCCTACTGACCTGCAGTTGGCCGCCATAAGAGATCGTCAACTTCCGAGTGATTTCCACTCCGTCATCTGTCGTTTCTTGAGCGACCCAATCTCCAACGAGACTTCCCTCGAATGTGTGAAGAGGTTGCAAAATGATCTGTCCGCCTTCGCCTTCCAAGATCAGATTTTCACCTTCAAACTCGTAATTATAGATCTCATCTTTTTTGAGACTAACGGCGCAAGAGTTAATCTCGTTACTGAAGATGCTCTCAGAGCTGATGGCGGCTTTATCATCTTCTAGCACCACAAAGCGTTGGTTCTCGTGATCGACGTCAATGGGCGACTTTGCTGTCATGGTGAGATCAAGTGTGATGGCCCTTCTGTCTGTGACTTCCTCGGTTGAGGTCTGTGAAGTAGGTACAATGGCCACACCCGTCGCACAATTATAGGCAGCACCATTGTGCGTGCAAGACGAACTCGTCTCTTTCGTGTTTTTGATTTCACCCTGACAGCTCGCCAGTAAGGCAGTCATTGTTATGAACAGAATAGTTTTCATGTTCGTAGTTTAATCGAAATGAGTCATCTCAAAGGATGGCAGGGTATTTTTTTCAATTAGCTCACTAACGGCACGGGTCTTGTAAGTACCCTCAGCATAAAACTCGTTGAAGACCATGTTCCGGCCACTTAATCGTGCCGGCTATGTGTAAACTTTTGACGGCCATCTGGAGGTTATACATGAAAGTCCTAGTCACCGCGCTGATGCTGTTCTCATTTACAGCCAGTGCAGAAACCAAAGAAGCCAAAGACAAGAAGTTGGCCATGGTGAACCGGGCGCAAGACCTTCGTCTGGTCGCCGAGACCGCAGAAGAACTTTTCAAAGCTGAAGAATACGCAAGCGCTTGTGAAAGCGTGGATGAACTCTTCCGCGGCATGCCGGATCATCTCACGGGCATTCTCTCAAGCATGGATCTGTTCGATGGCAAAGTGAAGAAGATGCATAACGAAGCCTTGGTGCTTTTGCGTGATACTCATGCCTTGAACAATCGCTGTAATGAAGGCGAAGACCAGCAGTATGTTGATGCAAAGAAAGGTCGTAAACAAATGAAGGAAACGGCGAAGAAACTTAAGCGCCATGCCGGCATTATTGAAGATAAGTCGACCGGCTTCAGCAACACGTACCGCTACGATTACGAATTTTAACTTTTTGGAACCTCGTCCACGAACCTGATGCCGACTTTCCAGCCGACATCTTCGGGGGCGAGGTCTCTGACCGACATGACTTCGCCAATCAGCGCTTGATCGAGCACCTGCCCTTCAAGCGCGGTGATCTCAATAAACTGACCGCGCATAAACAGCCCATCCTCTACGATCTTAAAGCCTAAGCCGCCGCGGGATAGATCAAACAATAAAAAATTCTGTGACATGTCTGGCTCGCCCGCTCGCTGGCAGGTGATGATCTTATCTTCTTTAGGCCTGAGCCTGGGTGCCTCACGCTTGTCAGCGAAGATTTTGTCTTCCTGGGTGGTGGTGATTTTGGCAAGCTGATCATCAAATAGCGCCTGATCGCGCTCACTCTTTTGCGTCGGAGTGATCTTGCCCCGCATGTAACCATCGGTGAGATCAATACCTAAACTCGACTTGATGACCTTGATTTCCGGCTCTTCCAGAAAGCATAAGGTGCCCGGCATATGTAAACTCAGCTCCCGGTCAGTTTTACCTAAGGAGCGCGTTTTAAAAATCACACCTTCGCGTTTGGCATAACAGAAAATATCGCCTTCACTCAAATGAACTTCGGCCCCCGTGCGGTCAGTAAAATTCAGAATGCCGGCGTCATACTTGTAGCTGGTCAAAATACAGTTATGAATGTCCCGTGAGCCATCGGCCGAGACCTGCCACAGCACCACGGGCATCTCTTGCTTCACGAGATCCGCAAAGAATTTTTGAAAGACGATATAGCCGTCTTGAGGGGTGACATTTTTCATGAGTAAGACATCGACAAATACATGAACAAAATTCTAGCATAAGCCATAGCTTACAAAAGATTTCTCATAGTCTCAGACTATTATGCTCAAGGATGAGTCATGAAGATGCTGGCCCTGTTGCTCTTGATTTGTGGTGCCGCCCAGGCCCACGAGATAGAAACTCGCTATCAGTACTGGTGGTTGCGAGGGCCTGACGTGAAATCTTGGCGCCATGACATGCTGGCAACCGTTCATGCCTACGGGGCCCACAATGTTCTGGCGCGCGTGACTCACTATGAGCGATTTAAAGAAGAAGACCAGCAGATCATGCTCGGCTGGCGTCATAAAAATTCCCGAGGCTACTGGGAACTCACTCATGCTGATGGTGGCGACAACAAAGTGTTGGCGATTCGCGACACTCAGTTGAGCTATGGCCGCCCGATGGGCAACGGCTTTGATGTCTGGGCCAATGCTAAAGCACAAGGATATGACACCAACTATTTGCACATGCTCACACTCGGTGCCGGTAAAGAATGGAGCGAAGGTCTATTTGCCGTCACGAGTTTTGGTGGTGGCCGCGCCACTTATACCCAACCGGCCGACACGCAGGACGTGTGGGGCGCGAGCTTACGTTTAGGAAAATACCGCGAAGACCAATGGAAGGCCTGGCTGCTTGTCGCCCAAGGTGAAGAAGCCCAGGCGATTGTGGCCCTTGGTCAAACCCGCGCTTTGCGTTTTGTGACTTACGGCCTGGGGGCAGAAAAACATTTTGCGACTACTTGGCGCGCTGGCATCGCACTGGAGCGTTCTTACTATCCGACCGTCAATACACGTCTTGAAAGTGTCACCGCAAATCTTGCGTGGAATTGGGGAGCACCATGATTCTTCTCTGGGACGAACAGTACGTTCGCATCACACTGACTCTTCTTGGCACATACTTCCTTATTATCTCCTTGATGCAGGTCTTACTGCAGGCCCTTTCCTATCGTCGTCATCAGCGTCGCTTGCGCTCTAACAATGATGAGCTTCCTTCCCTCACCCTCCTTGTACCTGCTCGTAATGAAGAGCATGTTGTGGTGGAAGCATTGTCTCGTTCATTGCAACTTCCCCTTAAGCAGTTTGATGTAATCGTTGTCGAGAACGCATCGACAGACAAAACCTACAAACTTTTGCATGAGATGTTTCAAATGCGCTTAGAGAACGGCATTTACCGTTCGATCACCCACCCGCACTTGCGCATGATTCGCTCTAGCATTCCAGGCAAAGCCCATGCATTGAACCTGGCACTTCCACATGTTCACACTGATATTGTAGCCACAATGGATGCTGACACCATTCCCGAAATCAGTGGCATTGAAGCTTTGCTGCGCGATTTTAAAAATCGTCCGGAGATCCAAGGCCTCGGCGGAATAGTTCGTGTGATGAATCCGGAAAAACCAGAAGATCGCAAGGCCTATCCACCCAAGGCCCACGCTTACGCTATCCAGTCTCTAGAATACCTGCGTGCTTTTAGCGGCGAGCGTTTAGGCTGGGGATTACTAAAGGCCAATATCTATATGTCAGGGGCCTGTGCGCTTTTCCGCACCGGTACTCTGCGTGAACGTGGCGGTTTTCAGATTGATACCGTGACGGAAGATCTTGAGACTTCGCTTGATTTGATTTCCTGCGCTGATAAAGATCAACACCCGATTGATATTTTACCTGCCGTTGTCGCCTGGACCCAGGTTCCTCATACGCTGATGAGCTTGTTCCAACAACGTCGTCGTTGGCAAGCGGGCCTATGGCAATGTCTGTGGAAATTCCGCGGATTGTTCCTCGCCAGCAAACGAGGGGTCGTTGGATTTATTGCTGTTCCCTACATCCTATTCACAGAAGGCTTTGGCCCGTTGATGGAAGTACTGGCCTACATTATGATCGCTGTGGCGCTTTACTGTGAATTTATCGAGCCGATGCCACTGGTTTTTGTGACCGCACTAGGCCTTACCCTCTCGGGACTTCTTACGGTGTGGGCGGCCTCAGTAGAAAACCGTTACATCCCTAAAGATTCAGCTTGGCCATTGATCAAGATTTTTTTCTTGAGCCTGCCGCTGAACTTGATCCATCGTCCGTTAGTGAATTTGGTGCGTGTAGAAGCGTGTTTGCGCTTTCCGTGGATACGTTCGTGGGGAGTAATTCAGCGGTCACAAATGACAACGACGACAGAGACTACCCGCCAGCAAGCTTAACTTTGAAGCCGAGCTTTTCTAGGTAGAGTTTGATTTTGTCGCGATGATCGCCCTGCACTTCGATGGTGGTGATTTTGAAAGCACCACCCGAACCACAATGAGTTTTGAGCTTGCCGGCCAGTTCTTTGAAATAAGCTTCGTTATCTGGTAATTCAAAAACCACCGTGACGGCCTTACCACCGCGGCCATTGGTTTCACGACGAATCTTGAGCGTGTGTTCACTGGGAACTAAAGCACCGGCCTTGGGGCATTTACAAGGATGCTGACCACACTTCTGACACTGCAACTTGTGGGAGCCATCGGAAGAATAGAGAATGCGCGGCTGGTCGCTCATGTTAGGATAATAATGTGAAAAATCCGGATTCGCCACTTCGCTATTTTATTTTCAACAAGCCCTATGGGGTTTTGAGCCAATTCACGCCAGAAGATGGCGCCCGTTCTCTCGCTGAGTTTGGCTTTCCGCCGGATGTTTATCCCGCTGGCCGTTTAGATAAAGACTCGGAAGGATTATTGCTGCTCACCAATGATGGGCCTTTGATTCAAAGACTACTCGAGCCGCGCTTTGATAAAGAAAAAACTTATTGGGTGCAGATTGAAAAAATCCCCACGCCCGAGGCCCTCGCGACTCTGCAGGCGGGTGTAAAAATCCAAGACTACCAAACCCTTCCCTGCAAAGCGCTGCTCATTGATGATCCAGGTTTCCCTCCACGGGATCCTCCTATTCGCGTACGCCAGACCGTGCCGGATTGTTGGTTGGAGATTCGTCTCAAGGAAGGGAAAAATCGTCAGGTGCGACGAATGACGGCGGCCATTGGCCACCCATGCTTGCGACTGGTACGTGTCGCAACTGGAAAACTGACCTTAGGTGATTTGCCGCCAGGCGAGTGGCGCGAAATTTCACGAGATGATGTGCTCTAGGGCCGAGGAAATCCGCGGCCCCGAGATTGTTCTATTTATTTGAGCAAGTCACGGTGATGAAATTATCGTAAACGCGTACATTCTCTAGACCAAACGATTTCACAACGTAAACGCTACCTTCGAATTTGCCTGGGATGGCTTTCGTCACCACAATCTCAAGGCCGTCGCGTGTATCGCGAGTCGCCGCTAGAAAGGTATGGCCTTTTTCACTGTAAAGCTTGGTCGCATCTGAAGAGATACCCGCGTCTGAACCGTAGGTGCCGGTGACAACCTTTGTGCTCAACACTTTAGACCCTGTATCCGTGCGTTTTTTTGTCACACAGGTAACGGCCGCTGAAGCAGAAACACTGACGCAAACGAGCATAGCTACGAAGAGAGTTTTCATGAGAACCTCGGGTTTAAATTTTTTTAAGCAAGATGATCGTAACCGATCTCGCCAGCAGGGATAGTCAACCAGGTAAAATCTCCAGGGTTGTAGCGGCCGTCTGCCACGATATAACCCTCTCCCATCACGAAGAAATTGCACTTCATGCTCTGGATTCGTTCTTGGGATGTAACTTCTCAGCAATTTACAACACTCATCCAGGTGGTCTTTATGAAGCTTCTTCCCTTGCTTGGTCTCTTATTACTCAGCACTCCAGCTTTCGCGGCTCTCGCTTGGACTGATACTCAACCGAAACAAATGATTTACCCAAAGGCAAAAAAACTCTGCCGCCACCTTAACTATCTGGGGCTGCAATGGCGCCTGCCCACGCTGCAAGAATTTCTAGAGGCGCCAGAGTTCGCCAAGGACGGTACAACATACTTTACATCAACACTCTACCACGACTCTATGCTTGATTGGACTGATGATGCGATTGTATTTAATTTCAGGAAGGGTTCGAAGTATTTTCCAGTATCAGCTACGTTCAGTGAAAGACGCTCAGTTATATGTGTGACAGAGGCTTACTAGGCAGCAACTTCTTGCGGTCTTCCCAGGTCTTACTCACACTCAACTGGCCTTCCGTCACTCCGTACTTCTCATGCGTCCCGACCTGGCGGATGGCCTCGCTTAAACTCAATTGCCCTGCGAGAAGATTAAGATAGCCACCAATCTTAGCGCGAAGTTCATCGCCGCGTTCATTGAGGGCCTCGCAGCGCCACACTCCTGGACCCTGAGGCCATTTCTCAATTAAGAAGGCAGCCGACTGGGCGCTGCCGCGATAAAGCGTGTTACGGCATTCCTGGTCGGCCTTGAGGAAGTGCATATTGCCGTAGGCATCTTTCAATTCCACTTTGTATTTCTCGCACGGCTTGCCGCAGTCTTTGAAGCTCGATCCCTTGGACATGAACGCCGCGAACACACAGTGCTCCATGTGGAACTCGGGCATGTACTGATGAAGTGTGACTTCCAGCTTCTCACGGGGCACGTTTTGCAAGAGCGCTTCGAGCTGTGTTTGATTCAAATCATAAGATGCGCACACAATCTCCAGTCCCTTATCCAATAGGTACTGGGCCGTGAGATGGTTGGACACATTCAGCGAGAAATCGCCATGGAGAGCAATACCTTTGTCTTTCAAATAGCCAAGTGCGCCTAGGTTGCGCACCAGGATGGCATCCGGATTGGCGCGCAGGATGATGTTGAGATTGTAATACTCACGTGGCTTGAGAATGCGTGTTGTTGCAATGCCTGCTTTCACACCGGCGGCTTTCAGCATCTCGACTGACGGCGCGTAGTCTTTGCCAAATTCGTAGTCGAGGAACACTACGCCAAGACGAGAAATATCCCAGGCATTCAGACCTTGGACAAAGTCCTCTACCTGAGCTTTTTCTCTGAGCACGACGTTGAGTTTGGCTTGAGTTGATGACTGAGCTGCGGTCGCTTTGAAGGTAGGAGCAACGACGGTTGGATTCATCACCGCCAAGCGAGCTTGCGTTATCTTCTCAACAGCTTCGCGGCGAAGAATTTTCAAATCTTTTTGTGATACATACACTCCACTGCCGCTGATAGATTTTTTATCCAAACGATAAGCGGTGGTA
>JAKFUR010000083.1 GCA_021732585.1 Bacteriovoracaceae bacterium | reverse complement strand
TGGATGTCGGCGCTTGGGTAGCCGCCAACGGTGAAACTGAAATCAACGCCGAACGTAAATTCGAAGCTACCGGCACTCGTTTTTTCGTCAACTACTTCGCCCATGAAGGCCGCTATCTTTCGGCCATCGATCAAAACCTTATGTATCCAGGGTTTCGCGCTCGCTTTACCTCAACGTGGGATCCGGATGAACTCGCACCTGAGCGGGCCAATGAGCGTCGCTACCAACTCATGTATTCAACGGCTTTTTAATCTCACGCTAGCGCGCTGCTCCTCGCTGGCCTGACTCTCAGCGCATGGTTTATCATGCCGCCACTTACATTCGTCTCAGGAGCCCCTCATGAGTCTATTCGAGAGTCCGTTCTTTCAAGATTCTTTCTCACAACTAGAAAGTGCCGGCGGCATTATGAACATGGATCCAAACGTTCTTGAACGTTTGAAGTACCCTAAGCGCGCTATGCAAGTTTCTGTTCCTGTTCGTCTCGATGACGGCACAGTAAAAGTTTTCGAAGGTTACCGCGTTCAGCACAGCCTCACATTGGGCCCTGGTAAAGGTGGCGTTCGTTATCACCCGCACGTATCTCTCTCTGAAACAGCCGCTCTCGCGATGTTGATGACTTTCAAAAACTCACTTGTGGGTCTTCCACTGGGTGGCGCTAAAGGCGGCATCAAGGTTGACCCTAACGATCTTTCACGCGCGGAACTTCAAGCGATGACTCGTCGTTATACGACGGAGATCTCGATGATCATCGGCCCAGAAAAAGATATTCCAGCGCCCGACATCGGCACTGATGGTCAGACCATGGCGTGGATGATGGACACCTTCTCGCAGTTGAGCGGCTACGCTGTCCCAGGTGTTGTGACAGGTAAGCCAATCGCTGTGGGCGGTTCTTTGGGGCGCGCAGAATCAACTGGTAAAGGCCTCGCTTACTGTGTGAACTTTGCTTACGACCATCTTGGAAAGAAGATTGATAGCAACACAACAGTCGCGATTCACGGCTTTGGTAAAGTAGGCATTCCTGCCGCTCAAGACTTGTACAAGCAGGGCGCGAAAATCTTGGCCGTGTCTGACTACACGGGCGGTGTTTACGCTAAGAATGGTTTGAATATTCCATCGGTCGTCGAATGGATTAAGCAGAACCGCGTTCTTAAAGGTTACCCAGAAGCTGACTTCATTTCGAATGATGAGTTGCTTGCTCTTGACGTAGATGTCCTCGCGCCAGCGGCGATCGACGGCGTAGTCACAAAAGATAATATGCACACCATCAAGGCGCGCATGATTGCTGAAGGCGCCAACGGCCCGCTCACAAAAGAAGCTGTAGATTACCTTTCTGATAAAGGCGTGTTCATCATCCCGGATATTTTGTGTAACTCGGGTGGTGTGATCGTGTCTTACTTCGAATGGGTGCAAGGCATCGCCAGCTTCTTCTGGGACCTCGACACTGTGAACAGTAAGCTCCACGGCGTCATGAAGCAGGCGTTTGATCGCGTGATTCACACCCAGACCAAGTACAAGTGCAACATGAAGCAAGCCGCCTTCATTGCCTCATTAGATCGTCTTCAGGGTGCCATGCGTTTGCGCGGCATGTGGCCAGGATAAGTCATCTTAGAATTAGATAGCATGGGCCTGATTGTTAGGATTCACCAGTTCCTAACAATCGGTCTATATTCCGACCCCGATGAAGCCATTAATCCTATTTATTGCTGTGCTTGCCTTTTGGTCTAACGCTTACGCAGCGTCATTCACAAACGTACCTGCCCTTGCTGACGAACGTTTGATGCGTTTGGCGGACATTCATCAAGACCTCTCACACTTGCATGACGACTGTGGAACGCGCGGCTACCTGCAAATTGCCGCCCGCCGCTTGAATGAAAAATGGGAAAACACGGTAAAGCAGGCCGTCTATTTCACCAACACCGGAGTGAATGCACCGGTTCGTGGTGTTGTGGCCCAGACCCTAGATCTTACGGACGAGATCGCGATGGGACATTTCTTGGCAGGCGCATTTTCTAACATCGTGAGAGAACCAAGCCGCTTAAGCAGAGAAGATCGTCGTGCCCTGGATGCCTTCAAAGCGTTGCTCGGGACATTGCGTGGCGACTACAAGTTTTTCCACGGTGGCCATGAAAACAGCTTCGGTGAGGTCAGCTACGCCGTGGTGGTTGACTTGGTGAATGCCGAAGTATTGGTACTTCAGGCCGATCGCTGCCGCTAATTTTTCCATTTTCATTTTTTCGTCTCATTAAAAACATTCACTTATGCTTTTAGGTCTCGGCATGTGTTTCGCAAAGAAGCGCGTACGGAGGTCTCATGGAAACACAAATTCAATCCTATGCTTTTTCGCAACGTTCACCCTCGGCTCTGACACTTTTTGGGTATGCCAGTAAGTCTGTCCCAGGTCTCGAAATTAACGGGATGGGGAAGTACGGTAAGACACTCAAAGAAAAAATCATCTTCATCACGCGTTCAAGACAGCTACCGATTCCCCTCAAACGCTTCGTGATAAGTGCCGAGTACGACCTCGGTTCCGATCCCCACATGCTTCGTTGGCTCGATCTGCCCGTGCTGTTGCTGTACTGGTATTTAGCAGGTCACATTCGCATGGGACGGCTCGATAATTGTCTCGCGGTGGGAAATATTACACCGGCCGGTGAAGTCTTTGGTCGCACTGATGTTGAGCTCAATCGCCTGGCGCTCGAGATGAATCTGTTGCTGTTGGGGCCAGGAGTACCCGGGTGCTCTATCCCGTGCATTGATCCGCGCGAATTGCTGGGGCATATACCGGACTTGAGTTTTAAGATGGCAGTATGAAATGACGGGGGATATATTTTAAGTATGTCGAAACGCTCACTTTTCATAAGCATCTGCGTCACATTGGTTTTTGTGGCGATCTGTTACTCACGTCCCTGGTATCCCATTACCTCCCTCATTTTTAATGAAACAGATGAGTCTGAGTACTTAGTCACCATAGAGACCTCCTTGGGTGACCAGATTAAGCGAATCCATGTACCGAACGTTGACGGCAAAGAATTAGAGTTCTCGGGGGTGCGAGTCGCTTCCATTGAATCGTCGACTCTGGAAGAGAAAAAAATTGGATGGCGCTCGGAAGCTGTGACACTTGATTTAAAACTAACGAAAGAGTTAGTGGATCTACCCAAGACTCAATCGAAGAGGAACGATATCCGTGTTCTCGTAGCGATTGGACTGGTGTCCGTTTTTTTTATGCTCGCAGTGTATTTATTGGCCGAGACTATCTCGCAAATTTCGCTCAAGGGAACAGGGAAGTTCCTTCTGAGATTTTCGCCTGTATTAGCCGCTATCGCGACGATGCTCGTCATGTCGTGGCCAGGATTTTTTAGTTCAGACATTCTTTATAATTACCGATCCTCCCTTCGTTATGAGTACTCCTCATTTATTGGCCCGCTCTACGCGTCCCTTTACATCGTGTTGGCCCAGCTAGTTCCCCGCTATTGGATCATGCTCGTGTTAAATGCCGCGGTCATTGGTTCGGTATTGATGGGTCTCTATCATTTCAGTGTCACTCATAAGATTAAGAAATTGTTTTATGTCGTAACGACACTTTTTTTCCTTTATCCCACAACTTTTCTTGTAAACTTCTCAATGGGCAGGGACCCCATTTCATTCTGGATATTCTGTGCGGCGCTCTTCTGCTTTTATCGCATTAAATTGGAGCAACCCAAAGGCTGGACCTCCTATATTCTTTTTGGTGTAGTGTTGGCCGCTGCGATGTTGCTTCGGCAGGAAGCACCTTATGCTTTAATTCCAGGCCTCTTAGCAGCGAGCTTTATCTTTATACGCCCTCATTTTAAACGTCTGGCCGCGGTGACCTTGATCTCACTGCTTTTTGTTCTAAGTGTGAGTGGCGTATATCGATTGTCACCAGAAACCAATGCTCACTACCAAACGACCTTACTCATTAACCCGCTCTCATATATTATAAACGCCAAATATGGAGACAAGCTCCCTCCGTCAATTGATGTCGAACTGGGAAGATTTTTCAAAAATGATTATCTGGTCACACATTACAGTCCATTCGATATTGAGCCTTTCCATCGGGGTGGTTTGAATGGAAATGAAAACTATGAATCTTATGAAAAATTCAGACGAGCCGCGCTGGAAATAATTTGGGACAATAAGACGATTTTTTTGCAAAACCGTTTGGCGCTCGCTCAGAAGATGATGGGCTTTATGCGTGACTATCCGAGCTTAAATGATGCCTATTTCACAGAGCCCAATGCTGAGATCATACGACTAAAGAAGCAAATATTTTTTCCTATGGCTGAACGATCGACAATTGGATGGATGGGATATGACGCCTATGTTGGATATCTCTATAAATTTTCACCTCTTTGGTCTCAGTCTTATCTCATTCCACTATGCCTCATTCTGGGCGGTATTCTTTGTTTCAAATGGGCACCTTTCTATTTAGGTGTCGCATCGATAATTGCATTAAGAATGTTGGGCGTTTTTATCACAGCACCGGCCGGCTATTACAAGTATCAATATCCCACTTGGATTTTTGCCGTGTTTAGCTTGCTATTTCTATGGGTTGAAATCAGAAAACGCAAGCAAGTTCAGAGCGCAGTCGAAGTATAATCTTTGGATACAAGTATCTTTTGAGATTTGATCCCTAGTCTCCAGCGAACGAGGCTCTTCAGCATACTGCTCGCCACTGCGAAGTTACGTGCATTGCTGGTTTGGTCAGTCTCGCGCCACATCATCGGATAAAATTGATGTGAAAGTTTTTGCCGATAGATCGCCAGCAATAAATCGACATTGAAGTTAAAACTATCTGAGATTTGGTCGAGTTTGATTTTCTTTAAGTCATTCGCTCGAAAGACATTAAGGCCCGAACCTAAATCCCATGTTTTTTTGCCAGTTAAAATTGTAAAGACCGCATTCAGTGCCATGTTGCCCAAGACTCGCTTCAACTGATAGCCCATTCTTTTTGATCCAGGCATAAAGCGAGAGCCGAGCACACTGCATTCGTTGCGTTCTGCTTTTTTTAGCATGGGAAGCAAGTCATCGACGTAAGCCTGATCGTCGCCATGCAAGACAACGAGCCATTGAAAACTATTTCTTATCGCATACCTAATGGCGACTTTTTGAGTTCCGCCGAGTCCGTAATTTGAATCGTTTCGCCAGATTTGAATTTGTGACTGATGAGGAGATTGTTGTCGTGCGGCCAGCAGAGAGTCCACGGTACTGTCAGTACTTCCATTATCGATGAATAGGATCTCCGAGTCAGGGGAGAGCTGGATTTTATTAAGTGCATTCAGTACACGCTGTACTTGCGTGACACAATTGTAACAAGGAACAGAAATCAGGCACTTCACAAGCGAACAGCTCTGTTGAAAGCTTTAATTGAGCTTTCCGCAAACGCTGTGATCTTGTCTGGATGGTTGGCGTGGATTGGAGTCATCGCAAAAAAATGACTGCTCTCAATTAATGCTACGAGCTTGTGGTCTATGTTGAAGTCGCTTAATAGTCGCGCAAAACTTACTTCGGCAATTGGCACGGCCAGAGGGGATTTAAGTTCATGGTTAATGAAATCATAATTCCCCAGAAGGCACTGAGAAAGTTTTGCAAAGTCATAATGAGGCACGAGATAGCTGTCATTGGGCTCTGTTGCTAGGCCACGAGGGTCTATGAGGAAAAGTTTGGAATTATGAATAATGATATTGGAGAGACAGAGATCGCCGTGTGAAAGCCACAGTTGTGGTGTCGTGACAAGACGGGCCTGAGTCCGAATACGCGCGTGTAAATCTCCTAAGAAGGCTTCCGCGGAATTCCAACCTGCTTGAAGATAAATCTTTTCTAGACGTCCAAGGACACTCTTTTCATGCAAGAGTTTGTGTCGACCTAGGTCGCGCCCAATAACACTTGTTTCAATATGTGACATCCAATCATCCAGAGTAACATTCTTTTTTGGTTCTGCAGACAGAAATTCCTGAAGTAGTTGGATGAGGTTCTCAAAATAATTTGCATCGGCTTCTATTAGGCCAACTCGAAAGAGACTACTATCGGATGCAGGAATTTTATGAATCATATAGCCGCTAGGCCAACGACCCTGCTCACTTCGTCCTAAGTATTTAGGAAAATATCTGGTGAGACTAGTTGGCAGCTCTTCATAGAATCTTGCCTCTGCCTCGATCTTCGCAATATCAGATGAACTCTTGATGAAATATTCACCGCAGTCCTTGAGATCATTATGATCACGCGTGGGAGTGCGTCTGATATTGAAGCTTGAATAGGTCATGGCTAGGATTGTGTCAGCTCTTTCAAGCGTTCATATTTAAGGTTCACTAATTCTGAGGGTCTTATGGCTTTGTCGTCCACATAAAAACCGCCTTCAGCGTAGGGTTTTCCGAATCGGATGGAATCAAAAGGAATCTTATGACGACGCAACCATTCCAGGGTGATCATTCCGATGTTCGCGACTACACGGCCCTCATCCGCTTTTTGTGTCTTCATGTTCCTGGCCGTACTGATGATGATCTGAAAGCCCATTTTTTTGTAGGCCTGGAGAGTTGCGATGACCTTTCGATTAGGTTTCTTTTGTAAGTAGCTTCGACTCTTATCGTCGTGCGTGATGGTGTCGTCCAAATCAACAACAAGTGTACCTGGTGGATTATCAGCGATGAGCCTTTCGCGACCTACACCCCAATATTTTTTGATCTGTGCGAGCGTGCCAAAAGGCAGGAACACATCAACCGGAGCGTTGTAGATGCGCGATTTATTCTTTAAAAGCACGGGGTAAACCGCGCTGATGTAATGTTCTTTCAATCCTTGAGGAGGTCTACTCTTCAAGACAGTCCGCGCAGCTTTCATTAAGGGAATTTGATCACGAAAGTAGTAGAAGCCGACAGAAGCCCAAGGTGAAATGCGTTTTTTCTCAGTAGCTTCAGTAACCAATCCGTCTTTGTCAGATTTAAAAAAAGACCACATGCTGCCTGGCATTTTTCCACAAGGTACTATGGCATCAATATCTCTTTTGGCCATCATGTCTGACAAAACAGAGGATTTAAAATAGGTGTCACAGTTCCAGATTGCGACAGAGGCGTCTTTGCGTAGAAATTTTTTTGCGAGCATGAAAGTTGCGAGTTGACCTGAGGTCGTAGCCGCAAGCTCTACCCACTGCAACTTCGCCCACGGGAAGAGTGCAGAAATTTCGTCGTGGAGCTCGATAGTCCTATGCTCTCTTCGCACGAGTATGATGATCTGATCTTTGGGATGGATATCAAGACAAGACATGGCTCGCGCGAGCATGCTCATACCCTTAAGTTTCAAGCGCGGCTTAGGAATCATCACCCCGAATTCAGTGAAGCGTGACCCGCTACCTGCAGCACATACGACCCAATCGGTGGATTTTCTCATATTGAAAGCTTCTCAGCGAGTCCCTTGAACTCAGTGTAGCCACCATCATTTTTTAGTATGCACTTACTCAAATCCTCGAGAGTAACAAGGCCCTTCTGCACGACAGTGACTTTTCCAGTCGCACCACTTGCAATCGCTTCAACGGCAAGGGAACCCATTTGCGAGGCGATGAAGCGATCGTTCGACGTTGGTGAGCCGCCTCGCTGTATGTGACCAAGGATGCATACATGGGCATCAAGCTGGTGTCTTTCTTTGAGTTCTTTTTGGATACTGTAGCTTCTTCCGGCCACAGGACCTTCGGCTACCACGATGATGGAAGAGTCTTTACCGCGAGCCACGCCCCGCTGGATATCATCGACGATTTTTTGCAAAGGGACTTTGTCATGCGGAAGCAGGACGTTCTCCGCACCCGTGCAAACTCCGACCTTAAGTGCGATGGCAGCAGAGTTCCGTCCCATCACTTCCACCAAGAATGTGCGAGCATGGGAGTGGGCGGTGTCACGAATTCTATCGATCGCTTCGATAGCCGTTTGAACGGCCGTATCAAAACCAATGGTGTACTCCGTTCCGCTAATGTCGTTATCGATGGTGCCCGGAATGCCGATGACGGGGAAGCCGTGTTCTTGTGAGAGCGCATTGGCGCCGTTGAAAGAACCGTCGCCGCCGATGACGATCAGCCCATCCACGTCCTGGGCGCGTAGAATTTCAGCGCCTTTAGTACGAAACTCGGGTTTCATCCATTCAGGACTGCGTGAAGTCTGCAGCACGGTCCCCCCACGTTGAATGATATTACCCACAGAGGAGAGATCCATTTTTTGGAATTCCCCACGCAAGAGTCCAGCGTAGCCACGCTTGATCCCTAGTACCGTGTGGCCGTGATAGATCGCAGTTCTTACCACGGCCCGGATAGCGCAGTTCATTCCCGGAGCGTCTCCACCAGAGCACAAAAGAGCTATTTTCATAGGAAGACCGCCTCACCGGTAAAGTCACTGGGCTTTGGAATTCCCAAAATTGAAAGTATCGTAGGAGCGACATCTTTGAGTGCCGCTGTTTTAAGCTTCGGATTGATCGACAGTGTTTGGTCTTTCAGCTGCGGGTGAACCACGATGAACGGAACTTCCGCATCACTGTGAGACGTGTGAACCGAGCCATCGGGATAAATCATCTGGTCTGCATTACCGTGATCGGCCGTTACCAAGAGGGTGACATTCTCTTGAGCGCATTTTGCAATCAATAGATTTAAGCAACCATCAATCGCTTCGACTGCGCGAACGGTGGCTTCGTAGTTTCCTGTGTGCCCCACCATATCGCAGTTAGCGAAGTTCACGACATAGAGTGAGAAAGATTTGTCAGCGAGTTTGTGCAAGAGTGCTTCGCAAACTTGCGGAGCACTCATAGTAGGCTTGAGATCGTAAGTAGCCACATCGCGGTTCGACGGAATAAGGAGCTGTTCTTCACCGTGAAAAGGCTTGGTTTCACCGCCGTTAAAGAAATACGTCACATGCGCGTACTTCTCTGTCTCTGCGATCTTAAACTGTTTTTTCCCGATTAGAGAAAGATACTCCGACAGCGTGCCAGGGATTTTTTCTTTATCAAAGAGAATCGGCAGAGTCGGAATTTCATCCTGCACGTAAGGACTCATGCACAGCCAGTAGCCAGGACGAACTGTAACGGGGAACTCGTTGAAGCTTAGATCGTTAAACGCGAGGGTCAGTTGACGTGCGCGATCAGGGCGATAGTTGAAAAAGAAAACAGGGTCTCCTGTTTTGATGGTCCCTTCAGCGTCAAAGAGTGCAGGATGAACGAACTCATCGAAGCGCCCCTGAGCGTATTCATTTTCAATGTAGGTCACCGGATCATTACCCACGTGACCGGCCACGCCTGTGAGCATGTCGTAGCAGGCTTTGATTTTTTCCCAACGGCGATCGCGGTCCATGCCGATGGAGCGCCCTTGCATAGAGGCAAATTTAAAGCCGTCATGTTTGAGAATCTCACGCACATAACCCACACCTTTGTCTTTTCCGGTGTCGCGTCCGTCGGTAAATGCATGGAGATAAACGGTGAATTGCTCAAAGCGAACGAGATCTAGAATATGTTTGAGATGCTCAATGTGAGCATGCACACCACCATCAGATAAAAGTCCAATGAGATGAAGTCGGCCTGAGTCGCGTGCCTTAGCGATTAAATCTTTCCAGTGTGGCATGTCTTTAAATGTTCCGAGCGCCACAGCTTCATTGATACGCACAAGATCTTGCCGTACCGGCCGACCAGCTCCAAGGTTCAGGTGACCTACTTCAGAATTTCCGGCGACACCTTTAGGCAAGCCGACAGGTTCACCACCGGGCTGCAATGTTGTCCACGGATAATGAGCGAAGAGTGAATCGATGGTGGGTTTATGGGCGTGGAGAACAGCGTTTTTTAGATCAGCGGGATTTTTCCCGAAGCCGTCGAGAATGCAAAGAAGGACGCGAGGGCTGAGCCCTTGAATAATCATAGTTATCCCTAATTGTGGTAGGGGTGCCCCATGCGCAAAGTTTGAGCGCGATAGAGTTGCTCCACTAGAAGAATTCTCGCCAACTTATGAGGGAATGTCAGCTCCGAGAGCGAAAGGCGATCTTGGCATTGGGACAATACGTTGTCGTGAAAACCTTCAGCCCCAGCAATGAGAAAGACTATTTTGCTCGGCTTTTCGATCAGCTTCTCGGTGTACTGAGCGAAGTCTATCGAAGTGTAGCGTTTACCCCATTCGGTCATTGCAACGCGATGAAGTCCGCCTTCGCCCAGGTCTTTAAGTTTTTTCAGGATCGCTTCGGCCTCAGCTTCTTTGTTTTCAGCTGAGGCACGAACTTCATGAATTTGTAGAGGAGGATTAATAAGACGCTTGAGGTAGTCGTGTTCGACAGCTTCAAGATGCGCGTCTTTGAGTTTCCCGACGCAGATAAGGTGCAGCGACTTCAAGCTTAGAAGAACCCTTTGAGAGCGTCTTCAGTTGTCGTCTTCGTTGGGCCTGCAAAGTAAAACTCTTCTGGGATTTTTACTTGAGGGCGTTCGCCAAAGACATGATCGAGATCGTAAGCACCGCGAGTGTTCTCTTGGAACACGTGGACGATCACGTCGCCGGTGTCGATGAGAATCCAATCCGCAGAGCCGTAACCTTCGTAAGAAAGAATTTCAGTGCCAGCAGCACGGAACTGACGAGAGATTTCGTCTGCCATCGCACGTGCCTGCATGGTGTTTTGCGCCGTCGCGATGACGTTGTAGTCACACATCGACGAACCCTTCATGTCGAACACTTTGAGGTTTTCACCCTTGTAGTGGGCCAACAAGTAGGTGGCACTCATGGCATGGTTCAATGGGAATTCCCAACGCTTGTCGGAGTTGATTTTCGTGAGTTCGCTAGTGAGAAATTCGTTTGCCACGGTCGGTCCTTTTAAACTTGTTCCTTGGTCTTTAACATCAGCTGCTTGAGCAGGTCAACGTTACGGCCAGAGACGGCCGAGACCGGGAGTACTTTGCGATCCAGATTGGCTTCCATGAATGAGCGGAATTTTTCAATTTCCTCCTCTGTCATGGCATCAATCTTAGTTAAGCAGACGATTTCACGTTTGTTCAAAAGATCGGTGTCGTACTTTTCCATCTCTTCACGGATGGTCGAGTAGGCTTCCATGACTTCGTATTCTTCGAGGAACATAGAGCAATCGATCAGGTGAACCAGGGCCGACGTGCGCTCGATGTGCTTCAAGAAAGCCACGCCGAGGCCTTTGCCTTCAGCTGCGCCTTCGATCAATCCTGGGATGTCCGCCACCACAAAGGTCTTATCGCCCACCTGAACAACGCCGAGGTTGGGCTCAAGTGTGGTGAAAGGGTAGTCAGCAATCTTGGGTCTTGCTGCGCTGATGGCGCTGATCATGGTGCTTTTACCAGCATTAGGAAGGCCAATGAGAGCAATGTCAGCGAGGAGCTTGAGCTCCAGGCGCATCGGAATCTCAACGCCCGGTTCGCCTTTCTGAGCAAAGTACGGAGCGCGATTGGTGGATGTTTGGAAGAAAGCATTGCCCAGACCACCACGGCCACCTTCAGCAGCGACGTATTCTTGGCCATGAGTTGAGAGGTCAGCGAGAAGATCGCCGGTCTCACGATGGTAGATCAGGGTGCCTAGGGGAACTTTGAGAATGGCAGGTGCGCCCGCTGCGCCGTCCATGCATGAGCCACCGCCCTTCACGCCTTCTTCGCCACGGAAAACTTTCGGGCCACGGAAATGCATAAGGGTGTTGAAATTTTCGTCGGCGACAAAAATAACGTTGCCGCCTTGGCCACCGTTACCACCGTCAGGTCCACCGCGTGGGACGTACTTCTCACGGCGCCAACCGACACAGCCTTCGCCGCCGGTTCCTGAAACTACAATGATCTCTACTTCGTCGATGAAACGCATAATGGACTGCTTCTACAAAAAAAAAGGGAGCTTGTCGCCAAGCTCCCTTGAAAGTTTCTTTCTAACTCTTCCGTCTTAAGCCGGAACGATGGACACGATCTTCTGGTCTTTCGTGAACCATGTGAATTTAACTTTACCTGGGCACGTAGCGAAGATCGTGAAATCACGACCCATGCCGACGTTTTTGCCCGGATGCACTTTCGTGCCTTTCTGACGAACGATGATCATGCCAGTATCGACAACTTCACCGCCGTATTTTTTTACGCCACGATATTTTGGGTTGGAGTCACGGCCGTTTGAGGTCGAACCACCGGATTTCTTGTGTGCCATGGTCTAGTCTCCTGCTTCTTTAATTATTTCTTGAGGTGCTTAGCATTCTTATGCTCAGCATCGATTTTTGCGCTTCCACCTTTGCCGTCTGCGATCGCTGTGATCACGAGGCCAGTGAAACTCTGGCGGTGGCCGTTTTTACGACGCCACTTACCTGGAGAACGCTTAAGAACGAAAATTTTACGAGTGCGACCTTGCTTAACAACAGTTGCAGTCACAGTAGCACCAGCAACAGTCGGAGCGCCGACGATTGTAGTAGCTCCGCCAACGAGCAAAACTTTATCAAGGTTTACAGTTTTCCCTTCTTCCAAATCGAGTTTTTCAACGTCGATGAGGTCACCGGGGGACACCTTATATTGGTGGCCTTTGATTTCCACAACACAGTACATGCGAACTCCTTACGAATAACCACCTGTCGGGGAGGGAAATCCCTACTTATTAGCCCTAGGTGAGTTTGAGGGTTGGAATTTAAGGCCAAGTCGGAGATAAGTCAAATAAACCCGATACTTATGCGTTGC
>JAKFUR010000064.1 GCA_021732585.1 Bacteriovoracaceae bacterium | reverse complement strand
TAAACCACCAGCTGAATGGTGGCGACAAAATGCGCACCGATCATGCCGTAGATTCCTGCGGTACTCAAAAGCACACCCAAAAGCGCCATGGCGCAGGTGAGAGCATCTTTTGCGAAGAGCATGACAAGAGCAAGCATCGCCGAGGCGGCTGCGAGAAAACTGAGGGGATAGATGATATCAACCACGGCCGTTAATCTCCCGTTTGAGGTGAGCTAGATCAAAAATAGCGTCGTCACGATTGCTGACCGACATCTCATAATCACGTGACAACTTAATGGCATCTTTCGGACAGGCCTCTTCGCAGAAACCGCAGAAGCAGCAACGCAAGAGATCGATGTCAAATGACAGAGGTTTCTTTTCTTTCCAAACCCCATCTGGGTTTTTGTCATCATCGCGCTCTTCCGCCACGATGTGGATACATTCAGCAGGACAAACAGTTTCGCACAAGAAGCAGGCCGTGCAGTTTTCCGTCTTGTTTTTATCGACGCTGATGAAGTGCGCCCCACGGAAACGTTGTGAGTAATCACGGCGCTCTTCTGGATACTGAATGGTCCAGTTGCGCTGAAGAATCAAACCAGAGAAGAAGCGACGCAGATTAATCAACATGCCTTTGATGATGTAAAAGACATAGAGCTTCTGCGCGATGGTGTAGGGACGAGAGATATTTTTAGTGGCCATCGGTTTCTCCTAGTTGGCCATGAACCATGTGAGCCACGCGCTATACACGAGATTCACAAGGGACAGAGGGAAGAGCCATTTCCAACCCAAATCCATGAGTTGGTCAAAACGGAAACGTGGGAGCGTCCAGCGCACCCACACGAACACGAACATAACGAATGCCACTTTGCTGGCAATTGAAGTGAACTGCAAAAGAGCGGTGACGTTTTGAATTCCGGCAGAGCCCAGACCGAACTGCTGAGTCGCGATCTCAAGCATGGTCTGCATACCTGGCAAGAAGCCGTAGCCACCGAAGAACACAATAACCATCAAAGCAGCTGCCATGATCATCGCAACGTATTCCGCCATGAAGAAGGCGGCGAACTTAAAGGCTCCGTACTCCAAGTGATAACCAGCGACGATTTCTGATTCACCTTCAGGTAGGTCAAAGGGCAAACGGTTGGTTTCAGCAAAAATAGAAATCCAGAACACCATGGCAGCAAACGGGTTAAAGAAGGCACCCCATGCTGGAATCATTCCCCAAAGTGAGCGGTCCTGCCATGTGACCATCTCATTCATGTTGAAGGTTCCGTAGAACAACAACATCGACAAGAGAGCAAGGCCCATGGAGATTTCGTACGAAACCACCTGCGCTGAGCCGCGAAGAGCGCCGAGAACAGTGTACTTATTATTAGAGGCCCAGCCTGCGAGGATCACCGGATAAACTTCGAGACCTGCGAAGGCCAAGATGAAGATCACGCCGGCATCTACATCAGCGAGCTGCATCTGAACAACTTGATCACCGATGACAATGTGACTACCAAAAGGAATCACACTGATCGCCGCCAAGGGAGCTACGAGAGCAATAATAGGAGCGACCCAGTACCAGAACTTGTCCGCGTTCCTTGGAGTCCAATCTTCTTTAAAGAAGAATTTGATTACGTCGGCGAGCGGCTGCAAGAGACCGAACGGGCCAACGCGGTTGGGGCCTGGACGACCTTGGAACCAACCGGCACCACGACGTTCAAACCACACCATAATCGGCACAACACCGAGAGTGACGGCCAAAAGCAGCAGCATCTTTGCGACAACGGCCAGAGTTGTAAAAATCACCGGATCCATTCAGCGCTCCTAGTGCTTTTCGCCGACAAGCGCTGCCAAAATCTTTGGTAGAGCAAGGGCCTTACCACGGTGAGCAACCGTAGCGTTAAATGATTGAGTGATGCCATCACAGTTCGTGAATGAGCCTTCTTTTTCGATAGTGGCAAGACTTGGCAGTACTGCTTGGATGCGTACGTTGCTGGCTTTCAAAGCATCAATTTCTTCCCGTGAGTAAACACCCACGAGAATCACGTCCTGACCTTCAACTTTTGGCATTTGTGCGCGGCCTTGGCGAATTACGACGACCAGGTCTTTGCCGGTAACGTCTGAGGCCTGCATAGCCGCGAGACCGATAGCGGCCACACCTTTCGTGTTGGGCGTTTTGTCAGACTGGCGCAAGAGATGATCGAGAGCTTTGTTCTCGCCAAAACCAGAGTGGTGCTTAACTTCTGCGCGAGCAGCGAAGTGACCTTTAATGAGCATGGCTTCTTCATTGGTGGCGTCAGTGCCAACGACGACGAGAATCTTGCTGGCGTTTTTCACGCGAGCATTCACGATATTGGCAGCCGTTTCCCAGTTCGTAGAACTGAGGCGGCCTGATACCGTGTCAGGAAGCAGAGGTGACACGATTCGATTCGCGTCGGCGTAGGTGTGATAAGAGAGGCGACCTTCGTCACACATCCAGTGGTTGTTCACTTTCTCGTTGAAGATAGGAACGTAGCGCTGGACCACTTCTTTATCGTGATGAACTTCGATGTTACAGCCCTTCGAGCAGCCGTCGCATACCGATGGTTTTTTATCGAGGAACCACACGCGTTTTTCAAAGCGGAAGTCGTTCATAGTCAAAGCACCCACCGGACAGAAGTCCGTGAGGCAGCCTTGGTAATCATTCACAAGACCGACTTTCTCGTCCGTCACGGTGAGCTCTTTGTGCCAGCCGCGATTGACCATCACGAGATCGTTTGTTTTCGTGACGTCGTCTGTGAAGCGCACGCAACGTTCACAGTGCACGCAGCGGTTCATATTAAGCGTGATTTTGTCTGAGAGCTTCTTCGTGGTAGCAGTCGAGTAGACGCGTTTTTCTTCTTTGAAGTTCGATTCTTGTGGGCCGTACTCAAAAGTATAGTCTTGGAGTTCACACTCGCCGGCCTTGTCGCACACAGGGCAATCCAGTGGATGGTTTGTGAGGAGGAAATCCATCACTCCATTGCGTGACTTGAGAACTTTTTCAGAGCGCGTGTGCACGACCATACCATCACCAGCAGGTGTCGAGCATGAGGTCATGAGCTTGGGAGCTTTTTCCACTTCAACAGTACACATACGACACGTGCCTGCGATGGGCATGCCGGGGTGGTAGCAATAACGAGGAATGTCTTCGTGCAATTTGTAGCGCTCGGCCACTTGCATGATGGTGTCGCCCGGCTTGAACTCGTAGGCTTTCCCGTCGATCGTGACTTTAGGAAGGGGCTTCGCCTCTGGATTTGGGTCAGAGTGAACCGGCAGCTTACCTGAAGTGTAGTTCAGGTCTTCGGCCGGGATTGAGATTGTATTAGACATGAGCACCACCCATTTCATGGGAAACTGATTCCACACGGCCAAGACCGTGGAGTCCACCTTTCATCACCATTTCATCAAATTCCGAGCGGAACTTGCGTACGCTAGAAAGGGCCGGACCAGTCACCGCATCAGCAAAGGCGCAAATAGTTTGGCCCGCCATATTTCCACAAATTTTTGCAATGTAATCGAGATCGTCTTGTGTGCCGCCGCCATCGAGGATGCGCTTAAACATACGAGCGAGCCAGTGAGAGCCTTCACGGCACTGTGAACACTGACCACAAGATTCGTGTTCGTAGAACTTTAATAGCGTGTAAGTGGCTTCTGGAATGCTGACAGTGTCGTTGATCACAATCAAACCGCCTGAGCCGGCCATGGTGCCCGCTTTGGCGAGAGAATCGTAATCCGTCAGAACAGAACATTCATCTGCGCGAAGCATAGGAGCGGAAGCTCCGCCTGGAATGACGGCTTTGAGTTTGCCGCCTTTCACGCCGCCGGCGAGTTCGATGATGTCATGAATAGAGAGGTTCATAGGAAGTTCATAAACGCCTGGCTTATTGATATGGCCTGAAACACCGATCAAGCGAGTTCCGCCTGAGCGTTCAGTTCCCATCTTGGCGTACTTTTCCCAACCCTTATAAAGGATGTAAGGTACGGCCGCGAAGGTTTCCACGTTATTTACACATGAAGGCATACCGTAAGCACCCACTTGCGCAGGGAATGGTGGCTTCAAGCGTGGTTCGCCACGCTTTCCTTCTAATGAGTTCAGGAGCGCAGTTTCTTCGCCGCAGATGTAAGCGCCGGCGCCTTTGTAGATCACAAGGTCGTAATTGAAGCCTGAGCCGAGAATGTTTTTTCCAAGGAAGCCTTTGGCGTAGGCATCATCGAGAGCTTTTTGCATAAGGCGGCACTCTTTGTGCCACTCGCCGCGCACATAAATGAAGCCTTTGTTTGATCCAATCGCATGTCCAGCGATGATCATGCCTTCAATCATACGGTGAGGGGTTTTCGTGAAGATCAAACGATCTTTGAATGTTCCGGGCTCACCTTCGTCGGCATTGCATACCAAGTACTTTGGTTTTGGATTGCCATGCGCATCTACCGGATTCGGTGGCATGAATGACCACTTCATTCCTGTAGGGAAACCGGCGCCGCCACGACCGCGCAGGTTCGATTTTTTCACTTCATCGACAACTTCTGCGGGCTTCATCTTAAGAGCTTTCTCAAGCGCTTTGTAGCCCTCTTCGTTTTGCATGTAGAAGTCGATCGTCTCACAGCCAGGCTTGTTGACGTTGGGAGTGATGACGGGCTCAAAGTGTTCGTTGTTGTACATCATAACCATAATCCTTCGATGCGAGTCTCTTTGCCGACGACTTTACCAGCCGCAAGGTCGTTTTGCGCTTGCGCAATCAGGTTCAACAGCTGAGCTTCGTCTACGTTCTCGTAATAGTCTTCGTTAAGCATAATAGCTGGCGCCGTACCGCAAGCAGCAAGGCACTCCACCTGGGTCAATGTGAAATTTCCGTCGGCGGTTGTTTCGCCGTTAGCGACGTGAAGTTTTTTCTTGGCGCAGGCGACGAGCTTATCAGCGCCGTTCAACCAGCATGAAATATTAGTGCAGATCTGCAGATCGACTTTGCCCTGAGGGCTGAGTTTAAACATGGTGTAGAAACTGGCCACTTCACGCACTTTCGAGAGAGGCAGGTGAAGAAACTCACCGATGTCTTTCATGTGCTCGATAGAGACCCAACCATAGTCGTTTTGCACTTCGTGCAACGCTGGAATAAGAAGCGCCTGCTCAGTCGGGAACTGATGGCGAATCCCTTCGATGGTTTTTTGAATTTTTTCTGATAGTGCCATATGTGTCTCTCTCTAATTAACGATCCAACTCACCAGCAATAATATTCACAGAACCCAACGTAGCGACGGCATCGGCGATCTTGTCGCCTTTAATCATTTTTTCGTAGGCCTGGAACTGCATTAGAGACGGACTCTTTACATGCATACGCCAGGCTTTAGGGCCGCCACGACTTACAAGGTAGAAGCCGAGTTCGCCGTTAGCGCCTTCCACGCAGGTGAAAGTCTCGCCAGCAGGGACGTCGATGCCTTCCATGAAAATCTTGAAGTGGTGAATCAACACTTCCATTTTGGTGTAGACGTCGATCTTCTCTGGAATCTGAACACGACGATCATCAACCCAAATTGGGCCGCCAGGAATTTTGTCAATACACTGCTTAAGGATACGTACTGATTGCTTCATCTCTTCCATACGGCAGAGGTAGCGATCAAAGGTGTCTCCGTTTGAGCCCACAACCACATCGAAATCAACTTGGTCATAGGCCATGTAGGGACGGTCACGGCGTAGATCGATATCAACACCTGAGGCCCGGGCCACAACACCAGTGACACTGTAGTTGAGAGCGTCTTCACGAGAAAGTTTACCCACACCACGAGTTCGGTCGATCCAGATGCGGTTGCCGCTCAAAAGAGAGTCAACTTCGTCGATAGCTTTTGGGAACTCTTCGCAGAATTTGAATAGACGAGGGATGAAGTCGTCCGGGATGTCGTAGCTCATGCCACCGATGCGTGCGTAGGTTGTCGTGAGACGCATGCCACAGGCGGACTCGATCATGGTGTAAGCTTCTTCACGCCAACGGAACAAGAGCCAGAAGCATGTCATCGCACCTGCATCAAGAATGTTCGCCGCAAGACAGACCAAGTGGTCGATAATGCGCGAGAGTTCCATCATGATCATGCGAACCCACAAGCAGCGGTCGGTAATCTTGATGTTCATGACGTTTTCTACCGTCATGGCATAAGCGATGTTGTTGATCAGTGCCGAACAGTAGTTCAAACGGTCGGTGTAAACCATCCACTGATGATAGGTTTTCTCTTCGCCCAATTTCTCAATGGCGCGGTGGAGGTAACCAATCTCACATGAGGCATCTTCGATCACTTCACCGTTGATTCGACACATGACACGCAAAGTACCGTGCATCGCTGGGTGAGCAGGACCGAGGTTGATCAAGACGTTCGGGTTGTAGAAATCCGCAAGCGGTTGTTTGTTTTCCATGATCACTTCTCGCTCTTAGGAAGCGGCTGTGCTCCCAAATGGAAAGGAATGTTGTCGGCGAAAGGTTCGCGCTGCTTGATGGGGTATTCTTTGCGTAGAGGATGACCAGTGAAACGCTCATCCATCATGATGCGACGAAGGTTTGGGTGCCCAGAAAACGGAATACCGAACAAATCCCACACTTCGCGTTCGAGCCAGTTAGCCGCCGCCCACTCGTTTGTGAGAGTAGGAACGGCTTCGTCGAGATCAGCCGCGAGTTTCACACGAATGCGCACGTTAGTGGTCGTTGAGTAGAGGTTATAGACCATCACAAAACGTTTCGGGCCATCAACTTTGTCCACGTTGTCATACGCCGTGAGACTTGAGAGGAAGTCAGCTTTGATTGAGTCATCAATGCGGAACATCTTCACGACAAGAAGCAAATCTTTGCCATCACGAACCCATAGCACGGGTTCATGAATGCTATCGAACACAAGTTTGCGACCTTCAGCATACTTTTCCTGCAGACGTGCATTGAAAGCATTTTGACGAGCGATGAAAGGAGCGTTTTCAGTATAAGCGTTATACATGGTCTACTCCCTACGTCCGGGCACGATGCCCTCTTGAGTCACGCGCCAGTTCGCCGAGATGTCATGGGTCATCGCCTTGCGGTAGTTCATGGCATTGATAGCGTCTTCATGAGTTGGTTTTTCAGCGGTGTTGCGATCGATGCTGCCATCGATGATTTTTTGTAAGTGCATAACGGCGTGGATCACGCCTTCAGGAATGGGCGGACAGCCTGGAACATAAACATCCACTGGCATGATCTCATCGATGCCTTGAAGAACTGAGTACGTATCAAAAATACCGCCAGACGATGAGCATGCGCCCATGGCGATGACCCACTTCGGCTCGAGCATTTGATCGTAGATCGTGCGCAGAACCGGTGCCATTTTTGTGGTGATGGTTCCAGCTACGAGGAGAAGATCCGCTTGGCGAGGAGAGAAGCGCACCACTTCAGCACCGAAGCGTGAGAGATCGTAGTGAGAGCCGAGCACCGCCATCATTTCGATCCCGCAGCACGACGTACCAAACGGCATCGGCCAGAGAGAATTTTTGCGTGCCCACTTAGCTGCTTCAGCTAAGACCATTGGGTAGGCGAAAGCACTTCCGTCTTTAGACATAAATTAATCCCAGTCAAAAGCGCCACGAAGGCGCAGATAGATGTAACCACCGAGGAGAATCGTAGCGAAGAGCACGACTTCCCAAATGATGAAGCCACCGCTGACAGGCAGGTAAGCTTTGTAAGCAAGAGTCCAGGGGTACATGAAGACAATTTCAACGTCGAACAACAAGAAGACGAGGGCGACGAGGTAGTAACGAACTGAGAATTGCTGGTGACCAGTGCCTACGTAGTCTACACCACACTCGTACGTGTCATCTTTCTTCCGTGTGTGTTCAGTAGGTCGCTGGCCTAGAATTTTGTTGATCAACAAAAGGGCACCTACCAAAACTAATCCGACAATGATCATCGCGACCACGGCCGTATAGCTGATGAGTGCAGCGTTATCCGCTTGCATGAGGCCTCCAAAGACAATGAAATTCGCTACAAAAGTAGCATGCCCCGAGGAAGCTTCACAATTCCTAAAGGTTAAACACTGTGAGAATTATGGATGGGGGAGTTCGAGAATCTGAGCGACTTTTTCGACCAGCTGCTGACGAGTGAAGGGCTTGACTAAAATGTGTTTAATACCGATTTCGACGGAATGCAGCACATCTTCTTGTTGCAGGAAGCCAGAAACAAGTAAAATTCTGAGATTATGGAACTTAATGCTCTTTCTAAGTGATTCAGCAAAATCAATTCCCAGTTTGCCAGGCATGACATGATCCAGGATCACCAAATCGAAGTTTTGGTTCTGAAACATTTGCATAGCGCGCAAAGCACTGTCGGCCACCACAATGGATTTGAAGGGCCCAAGCGTCATCAGAAACACCCGCATGATCTCGCAGATTTTGTCTTCATCGTCGACGATGAGAATGTTCATGTCTTTGATGGGCTTAGGTGAGCTCATGGCTTCCTCCCCAGCACATCTTTAACCGTGCGAATCACTTCTTCCTTAGTGAACGGTTTGATGAGCATGCCAGCGATTCGCATCTTATCGCGGTCGCGATTGTAGGCTTCGGCATTCTTCGAGGTGGACATGTACACAATCGGACCTTGGTGACCCTGTTCACGAGCAAGATGCGCCAGTTGGCGGCCATTTATTTCGGGCATGGAAAGATCTGTGAGCACCAGGTCTACGTCCATCTTCCCGATGAAACGCAGTGCTTCTTCGGGACGAGCTGACGCGATTACATGATGGCCTTCGTCTTCAAGGAAGCGCGTGAGGACATTCAAGATCTGCGGCTCGTTGTCGACGATGAGAATGCGCGGGCCTTGTTTAGCCGTGATTCCACGCGAGACTTTGTCACCGCGACTGAAACTGTAGCCTTCAATGGGAGGCAAGCGAACGAGAAAGCAGGTCCCGACTTCCGTGTCTTGAAGCTCAATCGTGCCTTTGTGGGATTCGATGATTTTCTGTGAGATCGAAAGGCCTAGGCCAGTGCCTTGGCCCACTTTTTTCGTTGTAGTGAAGGGGCGAAAAAGATTTTCTTTTACGCTCGTCGAAATACCAGGACCGTTGTCCACCACACGCAGTTCAAGGGAGTGGTCGGTTTGATTGCGGCGAACCTCGAGCAAGATTTGCGGTCGAGGAGTGCCTTTTTCCACCAGCGCATCAATCGCATTTTTTACGAGATTAATGATCACTTGTTGCAGCTTCAGGGGATTTGCGAGGACGACGGAGTCTTCGGTAAGAAGCAGAGTCTCAACTTTCACATCACCGGCTTCCAGTGGGGTCTTCAACAATTCGACGGATTGAGCGATAGCATCTGCCAGTGAACAAAACTCTTTAGTGTATTCGCTTTGCCACAAGAAATGTTTCATGTTGCGAATGATGTTGTGAATGCGATCGATACTTTCGCGAATGTCGCCGTTGGCACGAACCAGTTCCGCTCGCACGGCAGGAAGATCAGGATTTTCAAGATAAACATCAATCAGCTCAGTGTTACCCACGGCAATCGTGAGCGGATTGGAAATTTCGTGGGAGATTGTTGCCGTCATTTCGCCTAAGGTGGCCAGCTTATCCGCCTGGACGATTTGAGCGTGAGTGGTGTGGAGTTCTTGCAGTTGCTGACGGTATTTATCGTAGAGGTTCTTCTCAATAGAAATGTCATGAATGGCGATGGCCACGAATGTCCCTTCGGCTAACTCGAGAGGAAACTGGCGAATGACCACATGGGATGTGAGGTTCTTCTCACGCACATGAATGAGTTCGAGTTCAGGAGAGATGCGCAGCTCGAGCTTCAAGAACCCTTGGTCTATCCACCCCTCGAGATCAAAGTCTTTGGTCTCGAAGAGCTGAAAGAGAAATTCAATGTTTCGCAAAACCCGTGGCGGCTGTTTCGAGAACAGGTTAAACGCCGGGTTGCAATGGACCACTTTTTTCTGGAGGTCCAGCACTACGATCGGCTCAAACAAATGATCGTAATGAGTGAGCATTTCTAGCCTTGATTCTTAAGGAAGTGGAAATACTGTTCTTCTAGCGCATCAAATTCCATATTGGCTTCACCGCAATGCGGGCACGCCTGAGTGGGGGCGTGACGATTTTGCACCTGAGCTGTCTTCAACAGCACTTTTGATTCTTTGTCACAGTGTTCGCAGTAGTAAGGCGCTGCGAAGCTTTCAATCACGGCGCCTTCACGAAAAAATCCGTGCACCATATTGATTTGTTCAATGATGATTTGCGGGCATCGGCGGTAGGTCACTCGAGTGGCCGGAGGGAGTTTCGCAATGAAGCTGACCCATTCCCGGATGCCGCAGGAGTTAAGCATAGTGACGCCATGAAAATCAAAAACCACAGACGGCTGCGAGAGCCCTTGCAGTGGAGTGAAGTCGGCGTCCTCATCAATGGTCCCTGCCAGTTGCGCCGTCAGAATACTGTCGACGAGTTCTTTATCGATTTTTAGCTTGCTCATGACGAAGCCTCTTCAAAGAAATGGAAAGATTTGAGACGTCCCTTGTACTGGCGGTAACGTCGATTTTTTTCAATGAGACAAATAACTTCAGTGCGTAGTCCAGCACGGCGATTCACGATGAATTGATTTCCGTGTGAAAAGGCGAGGTAAAGACCAAGGCCTGCGCCGCCTTTTTTATACTGCACCGTTTTTTCTTGGAAGCCGCGATGGAGACTGTCTACCGTCTTGGTCCAATCGAGTGTTCCAAAACAGTCCATCACACTCAATCCGACAGCATGAGTATCAATCCCCATGTTCACTTGTACCAATTCGCTGCCTCGTAGGAAGACAGGATCTTTGCGATCGATCGGATAGTGAGCTGAACCGGAACGTTTTTCTTCCGGGCCGTTGTAGAGTGCGTTCGAGACTAATTCATTGGCCATCAACGCCAAATGCTCCTGAGGGGAGTCAAAAAATTCACTCCAATCTTGCAGCTTAAGAATTTCTTGAACTTGATCCGTGCCGCGCTTGTTGGAATCAGACAGACTGAATCCATCCGTAGTGGTTCCCTGAGAGAGATAAGGTTTGAGCCCCCACCATTTATCTTTCCCCGCAAAAATTTTTTTGATTTGCAGTTCAGCTTCCCAAGGGGTGCGAACAGCATCCAGGCCGATGAGATGATGAAGACGGTGTTCATGGATAAATTGAATATGCTCTTTGTCTTCGCGCTGCCCGATCCAAAAAAGCCACGGCATGTGGAGCGTAGATTTCAGGTCGTTAATCGCCGGGCCCTTGCGTTCATCTACGAGCGCCAACGTCTTGTTGTCTAAACTGTCAGGCGAGCGCACCACGGGAGAGAGCGGACTCAGCGCAAGCGAGAGAGCGTTGTAGAGCTCGTCGTCTTTCGTAAATATCGCGATCCGTTCTGGTTTGCTCAACTCATCCTCGCGCAGACCAATGTCACGTCATCATCAAACGTCGCATGCTGGTGGTGAGCTAGCAACTCGTTCACCACATGCTGGGGATCCCCATCCTGGGAGGTGAAAAGCTCGACAAGGGCCTTCATGAAACGGCGCTGTCCCCAGGGCTGACCTGCAGGATCGCTCGCTTCCGTGAGACCATCAGAGTAGAGAACCATTCTAGCATCGTGAGGAAGCTCTACGTAGTTTTCAGTATATACAGCATCACGCTGTTGTCCTAAACGCGGACCATTTGCCTCGAGCAGTGGGCGTAGGTCTTCTTTAGTGGCAGAGCGCCCGACAGGCGCCACAAATACGAGTGCCGGTGGATGACTGGCGTTGGTGTACACCAAGCTGCGCGACGGGCGATGCCAGCTTGCCACGAAGCAGGTCATTTGAATTTGATCGCCCGATGAACACACCGTGCGATTGAGGTATTGCATCACGCGCGCAGGATTTTGCGGCAAAGTGGGATCAAGTTCACTCAAGGCCTTAATGCCTTCTTTGCATGCATTTGCGGTGGCGGTGAGAAGAGCGGCAGGAACTCCGTGTCCCGTGGCATCGGCCATCATGATGAGCACTGATTCGCCAAAATCAATTTGTCCCCACCAGTCCCCACCACATTCGCTGGCCGGTGCTGCGAAGGATCGCAACTCAACACCTGGAAGATTGATTAATGTCGGTGGAAAGAAAGCTTTCTGCACGAGTTGCGCGACTTGCAATTCGTTCTCTAGCCGCGCTTTCTCTTTCATCTCACCCATGTAGACTGTGATTTTTTCTGCCATCATGTTAAAGGAATCCGCCAAAGCGCCGGCTTCATCGTGCGTGCGCGGCTTCACGCGCTTGGAGAAATCCCCGCTGCCCACCGCATCTGTCAGTGACGTGAGGTCTTCAAGTTGGGAGGTCAACGGTCGCACGGCGAGAATGCCCACCAAGATCGCCACACCTAAAATAAGCAGTCCGAAGAAGATTGATTTATCCACCAAGTAACCAGCGACAGCGAAAGCCGCAGACTTATCAAGTTGTGAGGTGAGCACCCATCCCATCGTTGGAATCTTGGCGTAGGCGACGATGAGTTGGTTTTTTGTTTCACGCACACCTTGTGAAGTCGGCTGCGAAAGCAATTCCCACAGCCAATGATCTTTTTCGACCATGGAAATGTTATTTGATGAATCCACCAACACGCGGCCATCTTGTGAGTAGAGTCCAAGCTTAAACGGGCCGACTTGATTCGCTAGTAAGGAGAGTTCAATGACCACGCGGCGGCTCGCTCCATCCATCACCAGGTATGCGGCATTTTTCACCCGCAATATTTGCCAAGGGGCAGGGGCAAGATTTTCACCTAATGCGCTGTCTTGGCGCTTGAATTTGAGAGCCTGATTTTCCCAGAGAGTGTGGACTTCCGGAAAACTGGTCCGCAACTGGTCCGATGAAGGTGGGTTTTGCAAAAGTGCGCGCCATGAACTTAAGCGGGCTTCAAGAGTGGCCGCTTGCTGCTCAGTACGCATGAGAATGCGTACTGAGC
>JAKFUR010000012.1 GCA_021732585.1 Bacteriovoracaceae bacterium | reverse complement strand
AGTGAGTAAGGTGAGTGAGATTGCTGAGAGGCCTCGAGGGCCCTTTTACGTAAATCCATGGGTAATCCTATTCTAAACTGCCGATAGCTTCAGTCAACACGGTGGCAAAACCCGCCATGGCTTTTTTGGCCACATGCTTAACATCTGCATGGTTGAGCTTCTCTGGCTTCAGTCCTGCCGCATAGTTAGTGATACAGGCCACGCCCGCCACTCTAATACCCAAGTGAGCTGCTGCGATAACTTCGGGCACGGTACTCATACCGACCATGTCACCACCCAGCTTAGCGAGCATACGGATTTCGGCCGGTGTTTCATAGGTTGGGCCCAAGAGCCAGCAGTACACACCACTCTTCATGGTGATGCCGTGTTTCGCGGCACTGTTTTTCACGAGCTCGCGCAAGTTCTTCGGGTAGGCCTCTGACATATCCGGAAAACGCGGTCCAAGTTCAGCAAGGTTCGGTCCAACCAACGGATTGCGTCCCGAGAGATTGATATGATCTTCGATCATCACCAAGTCGCCAGGATGGAAATCTTTATTGATACCGCCTGAAGCGTTCGTCACAAAAAGTGTTTTGACTCCCAAGAGCGCCATCACGCGTACCGCGAGCACAACGTCTTCCATCGGGTAGCCTTCATAGGCATGCAGTCGACCTGACATCGCAACGACGGTTTTGCCGCGCACTTTACCAAAAATCAAACGGCCATCATGCCCTTCAACCGTGGTGCGATGAAAGTGGGGGATGTCAGTATAGGGAATGGTCACGCGCTCTTCGATCTGATCGACGTAGATTCCCAGACCTGATCCCAGCACAATGCCCACCTCAGGAGTGATAGCGATTTTGCTTTTGAGGTATTGGGCAGCTTCTTCAATTTTATTATACACAAGGACTCCTTAGGCGCGCACGACTTCAGTGATGAGACGCACGGGCTTCACTAGTGAGCTGCTAAAACGCACGACACTAGTTAAAAAACTTTGGCTGATATGATCGGCCACACTTTGTTGATGAGCATGGTGATGAATGGTCATGAGGGCATCGCCCTTTTTTACTTTGCTGCCGACTTTTACATGAAACGTGAAACCAACTGAAAGATCGAGTTTGTCTTCTTTGGTTTTCCGTCCGCCGCCGAGCTCGATGAGAAGATATCCCACTTGATCGTTGGCAAAACTTTTCACCCAACCATTCTTAGGCGCTTTAATAACAGTTTTCACTGGCGCGACTGGAAGCTTGTTGAGGTTGTAAGCAATCGTGGCGTCGCCACCTTGCCAGTTCAAGAGATCGGCGAATTTCGCGAGCGCACTGCCGTCTTTCAACGTAGTAAGCGCCTTCTTACGGGCTTCAGGCAAACTCTTCACTGTACCTGCGAGAACCGCCATATGAGCAGCGAGTTCTACCGAGAGATCGGTGAGGTCTTTCGGGCCCTCGCCTTTAAGTGTGCGTACAGATTCTTGGATCTCTAAAACGTGACCGACTTCATTGCCCAGTGGCTGACCCATATCGGTCAAAAGCGCGACACCGCGACGCTTGAAACGTTTACCTGTGGCGAGCAAACTCTTGGCCAGTGCGCGCGCATCTTTTTTCTCACGCATGAACGCACCGGAGCCGTGCTTGATATCAAACACGATACCTTCAGCGCCTTCCGCGAGTTTTTTACTCATGATCGAAGCCGTGATGAGCGGGATGCAATCAATCGTCGCTGTGACATCACGGAGGGCGTAGATCATCCGATCGGCCGGCGCGATCTCGGGAGTTTGCCCGATAAGCACAAGGCCTTTTTCCATTAACTGTTTTGAGAAAGCTTCCAGTGGAAGGTCCGTACGGAATCCTGGAATGCATTCAATTTTATCGACGGTGCCGCCGGTGTGACCCAGGCCACGTCCGGCGATCATGGGAACTTTCACTCCGAGGCAAGCTGCGATAGGGGCGAGGACGAAGGACGCTTTGTCGCCGATGCCACCGGTAGAGTGTTTATCCACCACACGTCGATCGTTGAATTCTAAGTGGCGGCCCGAGAACAACATGGCATCAGTCAGTGCTGCTGTTTCAACAGCATCCATGCCTTTGAGAGAGATCGCCATGAGCATCGCTGAAAGCTGGTAATCAGGAATGCGTTGAGCGGTGTACTCCGCAATCATCCACTTGATCGCTTCAGTAGGTAGTTTCTCTCCACGCTTTTTGGCGTCGAGGAGCTGATACATGTTGAATGGGGGCGTGACCGCCATGTCTCATCCTTAAAAACTGCGCTAGGCGTTAGTTGCCATCATGAAATGGGATACTTATGATACTTATAAGGTCCCTTACCTGAAAACAAACTTTTTTGACTGGATACCTTCATGAAATTCGCTTGTTCACTCTTGATTGCCCTCTCTTTCATCCTTCCTCACAATGCTTGGGCACAGAATGCAAACAGCAACGAGGACATCGTCGAGAACACGCGTAATGATCTTTTGATGGTGGCCGGCGGTGGTGTGGTTGGAGCCGTTCTCGGACTTTCGACGCTCTCGTTTTACGACAAACCTTCGAAGCACGTTTCGAATATTTGGACAGGTGCGGCCATCGGAATCATCGGCGGTGTTATCATCGTCGCCTTAGGCCACGCTCAAAAAACTCAAGAAGACCTCACCACCTACAGTCCCAAAGTGACCCCAGAGTTTTCCACACAGGCCAGAGAAGATTGGCATTTCGCTCACATCGCTGACTCTTCGAATGTAAGAACTGTCTTCTCATCGAATTTGTGGACTACGAATTTTTAATTCCCGCCTGATTTGCTTGCCATTAGTGGTTGATGCAGGTTATCCAAAAATAACACCTCATTAACCTTTGCATTAGGCAGGCTTATGGAACGTATGATTTCCGCCTTTGGTCTCGTTGTGCTCATTGCTGTGGCCTATGGCCTCAGTGACAATCGCTCGAGAATTCAGTGGCGTACCGTATTAACAGGTATCGCTCTTCAATTAGTGTTCGGCCTTCTTATTCTCAAAACCTCTGCCGGTCGCGCCGTGTTCTCAGCGGCTGGCGATGCGTTTAGTGCCGTTCTTAATTACACAGCGGAAGGTTCAAAGTTTCTCTTTGGTAACCTCGCTCTTCCACAAACGGTGGGCTTCATTTTTGTAACGATGGTTCTTCCAACCATCATCTTTATGAGTGCTTTGATGAGTGTGCTTTACCACATGGGCATCATGCAAAAAGTTGTTGAAGTCGTAGCTCGCGTGATGATGAAAGTGATGAAAGCCTCTGGCGCAGAATCTCTCGCGGCCGCTGCTAACATCTTCGTCGGTCAAACAGAAGCCCCTCTGGTCATTAAGCCTTATGTAAACACCATGACTCGTTCAGAGATCATGTGTCTGATGACCGGCGGTATGGCGACAGTTGCGGGCGGTGTACTTGCTGCCTTCGTTGGATTTGGTATTGATGCGGGTCACTTGTTGGCCGCTTCGGTGATGTCAGCTCCAGCAGCCATTGTCTGCGCAAAGTTGATGATTCCAGAAGTTGAAGAATCAACCACTGCAGGCGTCGTAAAAATCGAACTTCCAAAAACAGCGACCAACGTGATTGATGCAGCTGCCACAGGTGCTTCAGAAGGGATGAGCCTTGCTCTTAACGTTGCGGCCATGTTGCTCGCTTTCATCGCTTTGATTGCGATGTTAAACGGTATCCTTGGTTGGGGCGGTGGCTTCGTCGGTTTCCCGAACATCACTTTCGAGATGATCACAGGTTACCTGTTTGCTCCCGTCGCTTGGATTCTAGGTTGCCCATGGGAAGATTGCGTTATCGTCGGCAATTTCTTGGGTAAAAAATTAATTCTTAACGAGTTTGTGGCTTACCTCGATTTGAAAGACCAAATGGCGAACATTTCTGAGCGCTCAGTCATCATTTCAACCTACGCTTTGTGTGGCTTCTCGAACTTCAGTTCGATTGCTATTCAAGTGGGTGGGATTGGAACGTTGGCCCCTGATAAGCGCCCAACGATTGTGGCCCTTGGTATCAGATCGTTGGTGGCAGGAACTTTGGCTTGTCTCATGACTGCCGCTATTGCAGGTATGATGATCTAAACAAGAATGTCGGGTCCTGGATGCTTTGTTTCCGGGACCCTCTTTCCTCCTTGAGGTGTACTTGAACGTACACCTCAGTCGTCTCTCAGCTCCCAAAAACAAATCATCTCAGGCCTCTCGATTCTTAGCTCTATGAGAGGGGAGACTGAGCACGCCGCTCCGGTCTAATTTGCCGCGCCTTTTCTCGCCGCACCAGAAACGGTATCCTACTTGTAATTTACGGTTTTTACCGATTTTTAGTTTTTAAAGTTTTTACGATTAGGACATTCATGGCCAAGGAACTTGTGATCAATCAGACTCACAATGAGTGCCGTATTGCGCTCGTTGAGAATGGTGAGATCCTGGACTTTCTGGTGGAGCGACACTCGCAACACCAACAAAAAGCCACCGTCGGAGACATTTATCTCGGAAAAGTTCTGCGTGTCCTCCCGGGCATGCAGTCAGCTTTCATTGATATCGGTCAAGAGCGTGCGGCTTTCCTCTATGTAGACGATGCCTACATCCCCACGCTGGAAGAGCAGCGAGCGGCGATGGAGAAAGCGCAAACGGGTGAGCCGCCGGCCTCTCGGCGCATGGGCGAAGTCATTCCCGATGAACTTTCGTCTCTCACTGAAACCGTTGATATGAAATTTCGTCCGGATGTAAAAATCCAAGACTTCCTCAAAGAAGGCGACGAGATCGTCGTGCAAATCGCCAAAGAGCCGATTTCAACGAAGGGCCCGCGGGTCACTCGTCATATCACGCTCGCAGGCCGCCATATCGTCTACATGCCGTTCATCGAGCACACAGGTGTCTCACGTCGTATTGAAAGCGAAGAAGAGCGTAAACGTCTTAAAGACGTGCTGGATAGCATTCGTCCAGAAGGCTGCGGCATCATCGCGCGGACAGTGGCGGAAGGGCAGAGCTACAAGATTCTGAAGAACGACTACAACATGCTGGTTAAAATCTGGAAGGACACCCAAAAGAAACTCGAGAAGGCGAAAGCTCCTTGCGAGCTGCACCAAGATTTGACCTTTGTTCAACGTGCCTTGCGCGACATCACAGATGAAGATGTTGATCAAATTGTCGTCGATTCAAAATCCGTCATGCGACAGGTGGAGAAATTCACGAAGGGCTACTTGCCAAATTTGAAGGCCAAGCTCAAACAACACGACGGCGAGCTGCCGGTGTTTGAACAGTTTGGCATTGATCTCGAGATCGAACGTGCGCTGTCGAATCAGGTGTTCTTGAAGTCAGGTGGCTCCATCAACATCGATCAAACGGAAGCTTTGGTGTCGATCGATGTGAACACGGGCAAGTTCGTCGGCAAAAAAACTCTTGAAGACACCATTCTGAAAACCAATCTCGAAGCAGTGAAAGAAATTGCTTACCAGTTACGCGTGCGCAACTGCGGCGGCATCATCATCATCGACTTCATTGATATGGAGAAAGAAGAAAACCGTCATTCGGTTTATCAGTCTCTGCTCGAAGCTCTAAAAAAAGATCGCTCAAAAACCAATGTGCTGCCGATCTCTGGATTGGGACTCGTTGAGATGACTCGTAAGCGCACACGGGACACTTTGATTCGTACTATGTGCGAGCATTGCCCGTACTGCGAAGGCGTGGGCCGTGTGAAAAGTGTGGAGACAGTCAGCTACGAAATCATTCGTGAAGTCAGTAAGACGCTGAAGCGCACTAAGGCCACCAAGGTGACCATTTTCGCTCACCCAGAAGTCTGTGCGCGCCTCTCGAGCGAAGAGTTTGGCATGATCGATATGATGGAAGAAATGTATCAGAAGACGCTCTTGATTAGAGCTGACAACAGCTATCACATCGAGCAACATGAGATTTATAGTCACGAGAGTTGAGCTTGAAAATGGGACGTCTACGTTGTCGCTTGCGTTGCTCAGTCGTGCGACGTACTAGACCGTACGTCTCCTCCTTCACGCCTTAGCTCCTAGTATCCGTCGCCATTTTGCTGCTCAACAAAGCCTAACTCTCTGAAATTCTAAAACGGAACCATTGCGCGCGAAGTCAAATGCTTGAAAGCATAGACTTCGCCAACAACCCGCGCTAAATTCCCCAAACATTTTTCGGTTTTCCACTCGCTCATGGCAATTGCGACCATGGGCATAATTATATCCCAGGAGGAACCATGATCTACGAAACGGCGCTCGTCGTGAAACCCGACGCACCAGAAGAGGCCATTACGGCCGCTAAAAATCTTGTACTTGATACAGTTAAAGAGTTCGGAGGAGAAATTCTCGTGAACGACACGTGGGGAGTGAAGTCATTCGCTCAGCCCCTCGAGTCTGGTTTGCGCAAGGGTAACTTCTTCTACTTCATGTACAAGTCTGCCGGCACAGTGAACCACGAAATCGAGCGTAAGCTTCACATCAACGAGAACGTTGTTCGCTTCATCATCGTTAAGCTCGGCGACGACACTCAGATGGACGACATCGCGAAAAAATACAAGAACCCGAACCACACACAAGCGGCTGACGCTGCCATTGAAGGTGAAGAGGGCGAAGAAGCGGGCGGCGATAAAGAAAAGCGCATGTATTCTAAGCGTAAGTCTTGCTACTTCTCAGCGAAGAAAACTTCTCCAGACTGGAAAGATCCAAAGTCTTACGGCTGGTTGGTGAACGAGTTCGGAAAAATTTCTCCAGCACGTATCACTGGTTTGACTCCTAAATTCCAACGTCGTGCCTGTGACGCTATCAAGCGCGGCCGTACTATGGGTCTTATCAGCTACACATCTGGCGATATCGCTCGTTAACCTGGAGTCGTAATGTCCACCGAGATCCTTCAGGCACCTAAGCTCTCTACTTCACGCATGCTCCTCTTGGGCGCATCGAGTGTTGTATTGTGCTTAAGCTATTTGATGGCCATGTTCACACCGTTCCCATTGGCGATGGCCACTGTGTTGTACGGTCGTGCGCGTGGGTATGGAATGGTCGCTGCTGGTTTCGTGGTGTGCATTCTCCTCGGGCAGTTTGTTTTCTTGGATTACACACTCGCTTCAAGCTTTGCAGGTCTTGCTCTGTTCGCTGCTGTGATTTCTGAAACGGTCTTGCGCTCATGGCGTCCGGTCCGTTCTTTAGTCATCACGGGTCTCGTTTTCCTCGCCGCTTTGTTCGGCACCGGCTATGCCTACGTCAACTCACAGAAAGCGACTATTAAAGAAGTCGTGATCACTGAAGTGTCGCAAGTACTAGTTCGTTTGGAAGAGGCCAAAAAAGCAGGGGCCTTCAATCAAGACCTAGCTGACTTAGGCTTAGCGCGCCCTGTAGCGGAAATCGCGCAGGACGTGATCAACACAATTCCTGGTTATGTATTCATGGGCGTATTTTTCGTCCTATGGGTCAACATGTACTTGGTGTTGAAAGGTCGTCGCTTACTTCAACCTGATCAAACTCATCAGTATAATGAGGGCACGTTGCTTAACTTCAAGATGCCTTTCGTAGGTGTCTATGCAGTGGTCGCGGGCTTGGCGCTTTCTGTTTGGGGAGACCAAGTCTCTCCTGAATGGGGAACGACGGGTGGTTTGGTGATTTTGCGTGCCATCGGAGTGTTCTATTTCTTCCAAGGATTCGGCGTTGCTCTAGGCTTCCTCAACCACTTCCAGATCGTAGGATTCTTCCGCACACTCTTCGTGATGGCGGTGGTCTTCTTCGTTCCTTGGATGCTCGCGTTGTTGGGGTTGTTCGACACCTGGTTTGATTTTAACCAAAAACTAAAAAAGAAAGTTTCAAATTTTAAGGAGCCCTTATGAAAGTTATTTTGCTTGAGAAGGTGAAAAACCTCGGCAACATCGGACAAATCGTACAAGTAGCGGAAGGTTTCGCTCGTAACTTTTTGCTCCCACGCAAGTTTGCATTGGTTGCAGACGACAAGAACTCAAACGTTTTGAAAGATCGCCAAAAAGCTCTTTCTAAAAAAATCCAAGCTGAACAAGCTGGCTCACTCGCCATCAAAGCGAAGCTCGACGGATTGACTCTCGACCTCATCAAGAAAGTCGGCCAGAACGGTAAGATGTTCGGCTCAGTTACGACTCAAGACGTAAGCAAAGAGTTGGAGATGAAAGGCATTCACGTTGAGCGCCGTTTGATCACGATCGAAGGCTCTGCAAAGAACCTCGGTACTTTCGACTGCAAAGCTCGTTTGTTCGGTAACGACGTTGTTGCTAACTTCAAAATCAAGGTCATGATTGACCCAGCACAAGCTGAAGAATTGAAGAAACAACAAGCTGAAGCCGCGAAACGCAACGCTGATAAGAAAGCTGCGAAAATTGCTGCTGAAGCTGCTGCAAAAGCTGCTGAAGAAGCTGACGCCGCTGCACGCGCTGCTGAAGAGCTCTAAGATTTATTTCCTTTAAATCTGATATAAAGGGTCCTTCGGGACCCTTTATTATTTTGGCACATCGAGCTTTGAAGACATGTCTCATCAATGGCAATCTTAGAGCATGTCAAACGAACGCATTACCCAAGAACTTCCGCATGATTTCACTGCAGAAAAAGCCGTCCTCGGCTCTCTGCTCATTGATAACAAATCGTTCGAGGAGATCATTGATCTAGGTCTCCGGTCTGATGATTTTTATCATCCCCAATACGGTTTGATTTATGCGGCGATGAGTGATCTTCACATCGGCTCACAGCCGTTTGATCTCGTCACCGTCAGCTCAAAACTCAACGACATGGGCCGCCTTGAAAGAGTTGGCGGACAAACAGCTCTCGTTGCCCTCGCTGAAGACATTCCATCAGCGGCGAACATTGCGTCTTATGCGAAGCTCGTGAAGCAGAAGGCTGTTTTGCGTGAAGTGGTGCGAACCGCTGCGCGAGTGGTGGAGGCCGGCACAAACTTCACGGGTGACGTGCAAGACTTCCTTGGTGAAGTGGAGTCCAACTTCTTTAAGCTCACCAATCAAACCAAACAGAGCCGCATGCGCACTCTTAAAGAGTCGTTGCATGACAGTCTCAAAGATCTCGAGCGCTCAGATCGTAACAAAGGTGAGATCACCGGAATCCCAACCGGCTTTCCTTCTGTGGATCGTAAGCTCTTGGGTCTACAGCCGGGTCAATTGATCGTCATCGCCGCTCGTCCGGGTGTGGGTAAAACATCTCTCGTGCTTAACTGGGCGGTGAATGGTTGTAAGCAGTCAGGTCTTCCGGTGGCGATCTACTCGATGGAGATGTTAACCAACGAATTGGGTCTGCGTATTCTCTCGTCAGAAGCCAATATCGACTCTCGTAAAATCCGCACAAAAGATTTCGGTCCGCATGACATGAAGAACATGTTCCAGGCGGTGCAACAGCTGTCGCGCTTACCGATCGTGATTAACGATTCCGGTGCTACGACTTTGATCGACATCCGCTCACAGTGCCGTCGTCTTAAAGCCGAGCAGGGGCTTGGTCTGATCGTTATCGATTACCTCCAACTCATGCAATCGCACGTGAAGAAAAACTCTCGTGAACAAGAGATCTCCGAAATTTCGCGCGGTCTAAAAGAACTCGCTAAGGAACTCGGCTGTCCGATCATCGCGCTTTCGCAGTTGAACCGCTCTTCAGAAGCGCGCACAGACAAGCGTCCCCAGTTGAGCGATCTTCGCGAATCGGGCGCCATCGAGCAGGATGCGGATATCGTGTGCTTGATCCATCGTCCGGACATGGGCGATCCGAACTCGTCGAAGAAGGGCATCGCAACTGTGATCATCGCCAAGAACCGTGCCGGTGAACCGGGTGACATCGACCTCGCGTGGATCGCCTCTATGACGAAATTTGCGGAGCTGGATTACCAGCGCCCTGATCAGTAGCCGGCATGTGGTCACTCTTCTCTCAAGGTAGGAAAGGAGAGTTTCTCTATTGCTTTCGACCGCACTTGGCGCGAATGCATTATCGCCATCACACTCTCGACCTTCTCACAGGCCGCAAAGTACCCGGCGGCATCGCCTCATTCTTAGAATCACTCCACGAAATTCCCCTCAATGCGACGTTTGCGAAACCCAAAGTTTTGCATCTGACTTACGAGTTGGGCCATCTGTTCCAAGGGCAAACCGACATGGTGCCCGGGCATTTGCCGTTGGCCGTGGAGATTGAGTATCTCAAAGTTCGTCGGTTGAAGTTAGACGATCTCTGGAAGCATCCCGTGCAACCGCCGCGACTGCGCTTCTTGCAAGTGCCCACCTGGGACGAGTACCGTAAGGCCTACAAGCAAGTGCGTGACGAGTTGTTGGCCGGCAACTGCTATCAAGTGAATCTCACGGCGCCGTTCTATCTTTCTTGGAACGAGGATCATCGTCCCTCGGATTTCATTCGCCATCTTTGGTCAAATCCCACACGTGTGGGTGCCTACGCTCATGCGACATGGCTATCGACCATGGGGAAGCTGCTCCTGAGCAATTCGCCGGAGTGCCTTGTTCAGCGCTGTAATCGCAAAGACAGCGTGGAGCTCTACTCCATGCCGATCAAGGGCACGCTACCCTTGGCCAAAGACAGCTCTGTACGAGCGGCTTGGGAAAAGATGCGCTCGAGCAAAAAAGAAATGGGCGAGCTCAACATGATCACGGATCTCATTCGCAATGATCTTTGCCGTGTCGCTCGTCCTGAAGCGCGCGTGATCGCTCGTCACCGCCCGTTGGTGGTGCCAGGCCTGCTGCATCAGTACTCTCTCGTCGGTTGTCCTGTGCCATCGAGCACGAGCTGGGGGCAAGTTTTAGAATGTCTCTTCCCCGGTGGCAGTGTGACGGGTGCACCGAAGCGACGGGTGCTAGAAATCATCAACGCAGTTGAAAGTGAGAGTCGTGGGCATTACTGCGGATCCACCTGGCTCGCTTACGGCAACACCTTGGCGTCCTCGATTAATATTCGCACCGCCGAGATTGATATGGGTCAAAAGGAAATGAAGTACGGTGCGGGCGGTGGGATTACGCTGCAAAGTCATGAAAGCGCCGAGTTTGAAGAGATGCTGCGTAAGTCTGAAAGTTTTCTGTCACCGTTTCTCCCCCAAAATGTTAGGCCTTAAGTAGAGTAATTTTGAGGGATTATGCCCCTATTATTGGCTAAATCTAACATCATCTTACAGTGTGAATCACAAGTTTGACTTAGGTTTTGCGCTATCGATACGCTGTCGACATCTCAGTCATGGAATGACTGGGTTGAATGTTCAAGGAGTAAAGAATGGACCAGGCAGCAAATCCGATCCCAGGAAACGAAGCTCATAAGAAAGTCAGTCTCGCTGCTTTAGCCGAGATGACAGGCTTTCCGGTCGAGTTGATTCAACAAGAGCTTTTCATGGGCGAGAAAAACGAAGAAGGCGTGAGCCTGGAAGAGCTTCGTGCCGCGATGTTAAATTTCATCGATGCGACCTTGATTCAAGACGAGAAGTAATCCGACCAAAAAGCTTCGCAATAAAAAACCCGCGCCAGACGTGGGTTTTTTTATTCCCTCAGATTCAACTCCATAGATTCCGATACTTATCCTAAGAACTTAAATTTTCTTGGGATGGGTTTATGGATATAGCTTCCGTCGTTGGGATTGTCCTCGCAAACGCTGCCATGCTTTGGGCGATTGCACTTGGTGGATCATTTGCCATCTTTATCGATATTCCATCGGTTGTGTTGGTTATCGGGGGTGTTATCGCCGCTACGATGATCAAGTGGACGATGGGTGATCTGAAGAGTTTGGTCACGGTGTATTTGAAAGTGTTTTTCAACTCCATGCCGAATTCTAAGAATACGATTGATGAAATCATTAAGCTCGGTGAGATCGCTCGTCGTGAGTCGGTGTTCGCTTTAGAGAAAGTTCCCGTCGAAGATAAGTTCCTCAAAAAAGCCGTCACGCTTGCCGCGGATAACCGTCCACCTGAAATTATTGAATCCATTTTGAGTTTGGAAATTTCAGCATTGGAAGATCGCCACGGCAAAGGGGCCGAGATTCTCGAAGGTATGGCCGGTGACGGTCCTGCGTTCGGTATGATCGGGACCTTGATCGGTCTCGTACAAATGTTGCAGAACATGTCGGACCCAAGCTCCATCGGCCCTGCGATGGCGGTTGCCCTTTTGACCACACTCTATGGTGCGGTGATCATGACGGTGTTCACCAACCCAATGGCAGCGAAGCTCAAGCAGTTCAGTAAAGCGGAATCGACGAAGATGAATATTATCGTGGCCGGTGTTCTAGGAATTGTAGCGGGTGAAAACCCACGTACCATTCGCGAGAAGCTCGAGTCATTCCTCGCACCGAAAGACCGCACTCCAGCAGACGATAAGAAGGAATAGGTCATGGCCGATAAATGTCCTCCATGCAAGAAAGGCGCGCCGGAGTGGATGGCCACATTCTCGGACATGTGTCAGCTCTTGCTCACATTCTTCATTCTTCTTTTGTCATTCGCTAAGACTGAGACCGCGAAGTATGAAGCAGCGATGGGCTCTATCCGTAATGCGTTCGGCGGTAATGTACTGAAGGCCGGCGATGTGTTGCGCCCAGGTAAATCACCTGATGATGCTCCCACCATGATCGAATCAGACCAACCACCACGTCCTTTTCCGATTGAGTTTCTCACTTCTGAAGGTCTCCTTGATAAACATGAAGTGAATCGCGAAAGCGATACCCAGCTCGCACAAGTGAAGGCGATGCTCAAAGACAACAACCTCTCCCAAGAAGCCACCGTTTATGAGATGCCGGAATCCATTACCGTGCGGATGCGGGATAAGCTTCTCTTTAGACAAGGCTCTACGGTTCTCGAGAAGCTCGACGCCCAAGTCTTTGAACGTCTGATTAAGATGATGAGAGATAATCCGTGGCACTTGGTGATTGAAGGCCATGCTCAGAAAGAAGAAGGCGGAGACGCCTGGGGTCTTTCTTCACAGCGCTCGAGCGTGGTGGCCCAGTTGCTCATGAAAAAAGGTGTTTCACCAGAAAGACTGACTGTAGTTTTCTACGGCGACTCTCGCCCGCAAGCGAATCCAAACAACGACCCGAACATCATCAACCGTCGTGTTGAATTCCTTATCCGCAAAGTTGATTTGCGCCAGGAAGGGAAGAAGGTCAATGCTGAGTGATAAACTTGAATGGTGCCCGCTGACTGACTTTACGTCAGCGGAGACATTGCTCAAGGAAGGCTTCGGCGCTTCTGGGCAACTCATAAAAAAATTCGAATTCACCAAAGAGTGGCTGGCGCAAAA
>JAKFUR010000032.1 GCA_021732585.1 Bacteriovoracaceae bacterium | reverse complement strand
CCTACGGTACATTCATGGAGTCCTACCACGGCACGGACTACGCGAACCGTTTAGTGTACAAATCCATGCCTTTCATGGCGCTCCAGCTGTGCATGTTCCTCAGCATCCTGGTGGCCACGCTTCAACTCTTTCCCATGAAGCGCCACCTCTATGGTTTTTATGTTTTGCACCTCGGTCTCCTCATTCTTTTTCTCGGCTCCTTTGTCACCTACCAGGCCGGTGTTGATGGCAATTTAACTCTTGCACCCAACACGCCCGCACGCCAAGTGAGTTTGAGTCGTGATCAACTGACGCTGCAATTTCCTGCAGAACAAAAAGAAGTCACGGTTGATCTTCCTTATTCTCACGGGCCAAGAAATGTGAATTTTGAGTGGGAAGGTGGCATCAAGGTGCTGCGGTTTTTACCCTTCTCTGATGAGGTGGTGAACTGGATTGAGGACAAGATGGCGGACACCACCCGCTTGCACTCGAGCGAATACCGCATCAAGAACGATAACTTTGGTGAGAACTTTACGCTAAGCCTTCATCCCGGCTCAGTATTTGAAAGCACGACTCAGCTCGGCCCTCTCAATGTTCACTACATGCCGGAAGTTTTAGCCACTTGCTTTGGCACACCATCCTACGACAATTTATTGATCTGGGACGCTCGCGGTGGGCGTTGCTTTGCCCCGCTTAAAAAAGATCTTCGATTCCAGAAGGGCAGCAAGGGACAAACTCTCCTGACTCTCAATGACAATGGAACGGAGTTGCGTTTTTTACCTGACCTCTCTCCGCTTCCGATCGATAAGAATAATGAGATCGTAACGGATTCTTCATATCGCATTTTTAGTCGCAAGCTCTTCCAAGAAAAGCCGCATCTCTTTTTGTTTGGTAAGCACGTGGGCTATTACGACCGTGAAGCGGCTGCATGGAAAGTCACCCAGTTCAAAGGCAATGAAGCCGTCTCGCTACCATGGATGGGTTTTGAGATCACGCTCACGGGCCACCACCCTTCGAGTTATCCAATTCGTGTCCCTACTTACGTGACACCGATCCAAGACAACAACGAGCTTATCAAAGGCCGCTTGAAGGCGGTGGAAGTTGAAGTGAGTGGCACCCGCTTTTGGGTCACCAATGAGCGCTCCATGTCGGCAGAAGGCCCAAAGGGGAAAGTTATTCTCACCCTCGGTCGCCAGGCGCTAAATCTTCCTTTTGAAATTACCTTGGATCAATTCAAGATGGACACCGATCCGGGGACCAATAATCCGGCTAGCTATGAAAGCTTCGTGACTCTCTTTAAAGGCAACGAAGGGGCGAGTAAGTTCCATGTGTTCATGAACAACCCCATGAAGCACGAAGCCTTCACTTTTTATCAGGCCTCCTATTTTCAAACACAGCAGGGCCCTTACGGATCTGTGTTTAGCGTGAACTATGATCCAGGTCGCCCGTGGAAATACCTCGGCTCTCTGCTCCTGGTTCTTGGCTCAATCTGGCATTTTGGATTCGCCCGTCGTCCCCAACGTAAAACCGAGGCCACCCATGCTTAAGTTTCTTTTTCTCTCACTTTTTTCGTTTTCCGCATTTGCTCAAACGCTTTGCACCCCTGAGCTGGCCACCATGCCCACTCTGGCCGGCGGACGAGTCAAACCACTCGTCGTTTTCGCGGAAGAAACGTTGCGCTTCGTGACTGGCAAATCTAAGTTTGGAGATGAACCGGCGACCATGACTTTTTGTCGTCTATCTTTTGATGGCATGGGCGTCGCCTCCGGAATTGATCTGCCGGTAAAAATTGAGCATGTGGATGTGAAGAAACTCTTAGATATGCCGGCCGGCGAAGACAGCATGCTGCTATCAAAACTCGACCCGTATGCTGAATCGTTGCGGATGGCCTACGTAGGTCAGAAAGAGAACAACGCTTTTAAGAAAGAAATCAATCGAGTCATGAACCGTTTGCAGACCGTTGATGCGGTCAAAGGCGCCCGCGCGTGGACCTTGCCTGAGGTCAACGCCGGCAAAGTCACTTGGCTGCCCTTGGGAGAGTTCTTAACAGAGCAAAAAGTGGCTATGCTCAAAACGCAGAACGCGGATCCGTTTCTAGCGCTCTACAAAACGACGAAGGTGAGCTACATCGCAGCCGAAGGTGACACCTTCATGCTGGAGTACACCTATCACAAGACGCAACCCTACGTATGGGCCCTTGTCCTTTCTATCCTTGCTCTCGGGCTTGCCTTTGCTGTGAAGGCCCCATGGGTAGGCCTCACGGCCTCAGGAATTGTTCTCGCGATTGAGCTCGCCGGTATGGTGCTACGGATTTTCATTTCCGGGCGCGCTCCCATCACCAACATGTACGAGACCGTGATGTTCTCGGGTTTTGGTGCGTTGATTTTGAGCTTCGCGCTGACCATCTGGAAGAAAGAGCGTCTCTTCTTGTTGGGAGGCCTGGCTTACAACGTCTTGTGTTTGATGATGATGAAGTTTGCCAACAACATGCTGGATCCGAGCATCTCTCCGCTGGTCCCAGTTCTACGTGACAATTTCTGGCTCTCGACCCACGTCACCACCATCATCTTGTCCTATGCGGCTTTGGCGCTTTCATGGATCATCGCCAACGTCGTGCTGATCCGTCAGGTCTTCAAGGGTTCAACATCAACAGAGACTCGCGTACAGATGGAGCAGATATACACCTGCATGAAAGTTGGCGTGGTCCTCCTTGCGGCAGGAATTATTCTCGGTGGCGTCTGGGCGGATTATTCCTGGGGACGCTTCTGGGGCTGGGATCCAAAAGAGACGTGGTCTCTGATTGTTCTTTTGGTTTACATGGCCATACTCCACGGTCGCTACAGCAATTGGATTACGCCTGTGCGCTTTGCTCCCCTCGCTGCTGGGGCATTCATGAGTGTGATGATGGCGTGGTTTGGGGTGAATTACATTCTCGCTTCAGGACTTCATTCTTATGGATTCTCTGAAGGCGGCGCGATCTTCCTGGGAAGTTTCTTTGCCATTCAAACAGCTTTTTTAGTTTTTGTGGCCTTAAAAAATCGAAAAAAATTATTCCCATAAACTGGAGGCATTATGATTTTCCCCCTTTTTCTGGCGCTCTTATTTTTTACGACTACGCCCTCACCTTTTAGCAGCGATCGCTCTCCTGCACAGGCCATCACGGCCTGGCCTCAGTGGTCTGGGGATATTAAAAACAACCACAATCTCACGCCTGAAAATCCTCTTCTTAGCACTCAAAATGTAAGCGGCTTAACTAAGCTGTGGTCATTTCCAACACCCAATAGTGTGGTCGCCACTCCAACTCTCAAGGATGGGACACTTTATTTCACGGATGTGGCCAAGTTGAGCCTTGAAGGGCTTTTTACCGGCGGCCGGCTCTACGCGATCGACACCGCAACAGGAAAGAAGCGCTGGTCACAAGAGATTGAGCACTATACTAAAAGTGGTCTGCGCAATTTTTCACGCACCAGCCCTGCTATTTCTGGCAATGCTCTCGTGATTGGCGACAGCATCAACAATGTGAAGTTCATTGCACAAGCACTTGTGGGATTCCACAATCTACCGGGCACTTCAGTCATGGCCATCAATCGCCACACCGGCGAGCTCTTCTGGAAAACCGAAGTGGAAAGCCACTTCGCCTCACGCATCACCATGTCTCCGGTAATCTTTGACAACAAAGTGTTTGTAGGAATCTCATCTCAGGAATCTGAAATTCCTTTAGTGAGAGGCGCCACTTATAAGTGCTGCAGTTTTCGCGGCAGTATGGTGGCGCTAAGCCTCACCACCGGAAAAATCCTTTGGAAAACAAAGATGATCGATGACTCCGTAAAAGAAGTGGCCGGCGCGCCGGTCTGGGGCAGCTCACCTCCTATCGATGTCAAAAGACGCCGGATCTACATCGGCACAGGCAACAACTACAACACCTCGAGGGCCTTCCTCGCCTGCTTCAATAATGAGCACCAAACCAACCGTCTTTCTGTAAATGAAGCCACGACGAAGTGTGCTTCCATTCACGACAGCTCGGGCAATCGCTTTGACTCTATCGTTGCGCTCAATCTCGACACGGGAAAAATTGTCTGGTCCAGAAAGACCATTGCTTACGATGCCTGGAACGTTGGATGTGGCTCGTCCTTCACTCCGCTGACAATACGAAACGAAAAAGTGTGCCCTCGCCCTGAAGGTATTGACTCTGATTTTGCTCAAGCGCCCATGCTCATAACAACAAAGTATCAAGGCCAAGAGCTCGACCTTCTTGTCGCTGGCCAAAAAAATGGAATGTTCTGGGCCGTCAGGGCCGATAACGGTGACCTTTTGTGGAAATACCAAGTCGGGCCGGGCGGAAAACTCGGAGGCCATCAATGGGGCTCGGCCACTGATGGGAAAAGGATCTATTTCCAGACGACGAATTTAGAGCATAAGCCGGTCACTATGATCGCAGGGCGCTACAAAGGACAAACTATCAAGGGTGGCTTTTGGGGTGCATTAAATGTTTTGACTGGCAAAGTGATTTGGCAGACGCCTGATCCGGCCACCGCTTATCCACTCAAAGGTGAAGGCATTAACCACATCATGTACGGCCTAAACTTAGGCCGCGGCCATTTTGCTGCTCCCATGGGAGCGCTCACTTACTACAACGAAATGGTTTTTGCGGGCTCGCTTTCTGGGCTGATGGTAGCGATGGATGCTTCAACTGGCACCATTTTGTGGAAGAAGCAGAATAAAGGTAGCGTTGTGGCCGCTCCTTCGATTGTGGACGACGTACTCTATTGGGGAGTTGGTTACCACATGGGCTTTGCTGGCAACGAAGTGATGGCCTTGCGACCATAAAAAAAGGCTCCCGAAGGAGCCTTTTTATTTCTATCTAAATCAGAACTAGCGAACTAAGTAAGGATTGATGTTCTGGCGGTAAACTTCGTTCACCATCACGCCATTTCCATTCAATTCAAAGTGAGCAACCAAAGCACCTTCCAACAAGCGCTGCTCTTTGTGCATGCTATCGATGAAGGTATTAGCCGCTGACTTGATGAAGCTTGGGATGCCCGGAATGAAACCCAAAGCAACCTGTGCCAAGTTCAAAAGCGCGCGCTCGCGCTTCACTTTAGTTGGGTTTGAGTAGTCATAAGCAAGAGCTGGCTTACCTGAGAACATGTGCTGGTTGGCGAGCAAGTTGTAAATTTTGCGGTTGCCTTCTACTGAGAACTCTCCGAAAGCAAAGTTCACACGAGCATAGTCAGCGTAGCGTGAAGTCTCAAGGCCGCGAGCGCGGTTGTTACCCTGACGAACTTGTACGTAGAACTTGTTCCAGCCGTAGGTCGCCCACTCTTGAACGGCACGATTTGACTCAGGCAACAACATAGCGTCGATGCGGTACTCGTAGATTGAAGAGACGGCGCGATCAACTTGCAACTTTGTAAGGCCCAAATCGGCTTCAGAAACATGCTCAAAGTAGTGAAGCATCATGTTGTGGTGGAACATGCGTTGTTCATGGAGAAGATTGTGAACTTTTACAATCACGAATGATGCGAGGTTCAAAAGAGGCACACTTGAAAAGCGCTTCTGCGCTTGCTCAAGGGCCCAGGTTACAACCGTGTAGGCCACGTTGCGGCGGTAGAAGAAGCGACCATCGTTGAGGTTCGCTACAACAGAGAGGTCGAGTTGCAAGAGAGCGTCTTGAATACGGCCTTCGAATTCGCGCATAAGTCCGGTTTGCTCAATGGCAGCAAAACTTTCTTCGACGTTGATTCCGCCAACGTTCATCAAGGCTTCTTTAACGGTACGGCCTTCTTCATTGCCGTCTTTGCCGAAAGGGTCGATGCCCATAGCAAGCAACTGTTGATCGATCTCAGATTCGCGATCAGCGAAACCCTGTGAGCGTATGCGGCGTTGCTCTTCCAAAATGTCGTTCTTGATTTGCTCGATAAAAGGCTTCAGGGTGAAGCGAGCTGAAATGGCCTTAAGACGGATGGCGATGACTTCGCCTTGATCGTTTTTAACCAAGTTAAAGCGCTTGTGAAAACCGGCAGCATCGAGGTTTTGTGCAAAAGCCGCTAGGCTTAAGCTCCAGAGAACCACGAGTAAAGCGAGACGTTGAACCATAAACTTCCTCCTTGAAGTAGAAACCTAAAATCTCAATCCGTTGAAATCTCAATGTGGTAATAGGCTACTCCGGGTAGTTCTTACGCGGCCCGCGACATAGTCGATCATTTACTTACACTGAGGCTTGGCAGGGGCGTTTTTCAGAGGATATATCCTAGTGAAGGAGTCTCTTATGTTTTTGTTTTTCGCCCTTTTCATGAGTGTGGCCCAGGCACAAAACTGTTCGCTCGCCGCTCATGACATGACTTTGGAAGATATCCTCGCAGATAAGCAGTACCCAGAAGAGCGTCGCTACACTTCTACTGATCGCGGCTTCCGTCAGTATGAAGCTCCATCAACTCACGGCTCTAATCGTTTCGCTCTAACCTTCGATGATGGCCCACACGAAATCTACACGCCGCAAATTCTTGATGTGTTGAAGGCCTATGACGTAAAGGCGACGTTTTTCATTGTGACAGATCGGATCAACGCCCGCACCATGCCGATTCTGGTTCGTGCCCTCCAAGAGGGCCACATCATCGCGAGCCACAGCGCAGATCATGCAAATTCAAACGAGATTGGAGAAGCTGCTTTCAAGGCAAGCCTCAAAAGCTCACTGCTCAAAGTGAAGGCCGTCTACGACGCTGCTGGCATGGACTGGCAGGAGATTTACTTCCGTTATCCGTACGCCGCTTACGGCACACGCGCGGACTACCACCAAATGAATGTGCTCCAGCAGGTCTCGCAAGAACTCTTCGGCGATAACTGTGTGCAATTCGCTTTCTGGGATATTGATACCGCAGACTGGGTGGCAGACATCACACCCGCTGACGTCGCCCAAACACTCAAGGCGAACTTCGTGGGCGGCCGCGCTTATGATTTTGAATCTTATCGTGATGCCCGTGGACGCTTGCTCTACCGCAAAGTTCCGTTCACCATCAACTCCCCGCTTAAAGGCGGCGTGGTTCTTCAGCACGACATTCATCAGAAGAATATTGAGGGAACTCGGTCATTCTTAGAATTTGCCAAGCAGAATGGCATCGAGTCGACGACGCTGCCAGAGATCGAAGAGTTCAAAGTTGAGCGTGACTGCCATTTTTTAAACTAACGTCTAAATTAGCCAACGTCCCGTCCCAGAACTTCTCCCGGGCACGCAGGGCCGCGATCCCTGCCTGCTCGGCCAACTGAAGCTTGCCTGCATCGGACCCGCATAATTCACTCAAGCACTGTTCACTCAAAGGGCCATGCTCTTCACCATCGACGTGAATATGGCGTTCCAGATAATAGAGCAACTTTGGGCATTTCACTTCGGCGCTCTTGAGCGTGTCCACCATTCCTTGAAACATACTCGGAATGGCCTTCTCACGCCCGTAGAAGAACGAGGCCGCCACTGCCACAGTATCTCCCTGCAAAGCAGTCTGGAGAGTCTGAGCGGTGAATTCGCGGGCATGGGCGGGAAGACGATTGAGATTAAAATCCTGCAGGAACGCTTCCACCGGTGCGGTGTCTGCGCCTACCTCTTTCATAGCAGCGAGATACAATTGAAAATGGCTGATCGGGGTCCCCTCTTCATCCACATCCGACTCCTCCCCCACTACGATTTGATTGATAAATCTGACCATCGCTGGCGAGTAAGCGGAAGGCTTCCAAGGAACATCCACGCAGGTGATGTCACGTTGGAGACGCTTAAGCAGAGACATGAAGTCCCACACCGCCCACACATGGGATTCCATAAACCGACGAACCCGATGAAGGTCAGTCAATTCCGCAAACAACGGATGGCGAGTAAGATCTGCTTGAAGGCTGAGGAGAGTTCGTGACATGACGTGAGACTAGCAAAGGGCGGTCAGAAATTCTGGCCCTGTCTCACTCTTTTTTAAGCTCTTGGGGGCGCTGGCCAACCGGCAGGGCCTGGTCATGATCGAGATTCCAGCGGTCTGTCAGCAGCTCGCGGCGTTCGATCTGGTAAAACTTCAAAGAAGCATCCATTTCGTTCAGGCGCTTCATGAGCTCGCCTTGGACCAGGAGCTGCTCCTGCTTCTGCTGGATCAGGTCATCTAAAGCCTTCTGGCGGGCCCGCTGCATCTCCACGATTTGCGCATCATAGTCTGCAGCGACTTTTACTTTTTGCTGATCGAAGGTCCAGAGGAAATGGTTAATTCCGTTCAGTTGGCGGAGAAAATCTTCCTTTCTCACGAGTAAAATATCACGGTATTTACTCGCTTCATAAATACGTGAAGAGAGCACGTCCGATTCAAATTTCAAAACCGTGCCACGACGAAAATATCCGGCGGACTCCTCCCAGCAGGGATTAAGATTTTCCACGTGCATGGAGAAATAAAAATCTTCTACGTTGCGAACGAAGCCTTTGCACTTCTGTCGTGACTCACGGCCCTGCACACGGAAGTACACCGTATCACCAGCGCGGAAAAATTTTGCGTTGTTGTTTTCAACGTTCACTTTAAAGACGCGCTCGCTATCGTCTTTATCTGACACGCGCCCTGTGAAGCGCCCATAATCGAGATCAGGATTGATGCCGTGATTCACATCTTCAGAAAGCACACCGCTGTCCGGCAAGGCCGGCTCAGCCACGACGCTCCAAGAACTTGGGGCCCAAGTCATAATCGATAGCAGCAAAAGATGGCCAAGGAGCTTCATGCTTTTTATTATGCTTGAAATTTCTAACCCTTGCCAGTCCCTGGCAATGCCCGAGCGTCCTAGGAGGACATATGCAGTTTTTCCTCGATACAGGTGATCTCAACGAAATCAAAACCGCCCACTCTTGGGGTCTCATCGATGGCGTGACCACCAACCCGAGCATTGTGGCCAAGACTGGCAAAGATCAAATGACCCTCATCCGCGAAATCTGCGAAATTATCGACGGTCCGATCTCGGCTGAAGTGATCGCACTAGATGCTCCGGGCATGCTGAAAGAAGCGGCCGAGCTTGCTAAGATTAACAAAAACGTCGTTATCAAATTGCCGATGACCAAAGACGGCATGATCGCTTGTAAAAAACTCTCCGCTGACGGCGTGAAGACCAACGTGACTTTGATCTTCTCTGCCAACCAAGCGCTACTCGCTGCTAAAAATGGCGCGACTTACGTATCACCGTTTATTGGCCGTCTCGATGACGTAGGTCAAACAGGTATGGATCTCATTGCTGAAATCCGCACTATTTTTAATAACTATGGTTTTGAGACACAAATTCTGGCGGCAAGTGTTCGTCACAGTGAGCACGTGAAAATGTCGGCCCTCGCCGGCGCTGACGTGGCCACCATCCCACTGAAAGTGCTGGAAGGGCTCTTCTCTCACCCCCTCACGAAAATGGGTTTAGACCAGTTCCTCGCGGACCACGCTAAGTCTAAGAAATAATTCACCAACCAGAGCATGTTCGTCGGGTTTAAATTTACCTGACGGACATGCAACTTTTTTCTCTCATTTGCCGATAAGTCTTTCAGTTGTGCTGCATCCAACTGGGAGTCCTGCTTGTTTCGAATCCTTTTCCTTCTTTTCATCGTTGCTTCTTGCATTCCCAAGGGAGAAGAAAAAGTCACCTCAAGTGGCTCAGCTAATCCCAATGCTCCTTCGCGCTGGCCCCTAGGCACATTTCCAAAAACCATGAAATTTTCTAACCAGTTCACTGTAGCTGAGCTTGCCGAATTACAGGACGCGGCCGTGAGCTGGACCACACACGCTGGTGCTGGCACAAATTTTATAGCTTCGGCCACAGCACCCGCAAATTTAGTTAACGATCGCTCTAATGTGGGCAACCTTGATTCGTTGCTCGATGGCGTTTTCGCTGTCTACAAAGCCACCTCATGGCATAACGACTTACCGAACTCAGCTCTCGCTGTGACACAAATTTTCGGTGTTCGTCGTAACAGTGGTGACTCCGATGAATATGTTGAAATCGTCGAGGGAGATATCCTCGTCAACTACGACGACTTCCCTTTCTTGCCAGAAGAAAATGGCGGTTATGATCTCTTCACGGTCATGCTCCATGAGAATGGCCATTTTCTAGGGTTGAATCACACCTACAATTTTAACAGTGTGATGTATCCGTCCATTGGCTACTCGACGTTCTACATAAAGCCCGGCAGCTTCGATATCAGCACCATTCAATCCAAGTACAACATCAGCGGCGGCGGTGGAGCTGGTCCAGCAGCGGCCCGTCGAATCGCAAGCGTCGAAACAGCAGCAACTCGCGATGACGTTCTAAAATCTGGTAAGGGTGTGCGGATTACGATGGAGCTTCACGCGCACGGAGAATGCGTGCACAAAATAGATGGGACCCGCGTAGGGTCCCACCCCGTCAAACTAAAGTAGTTCGTGCAACTGTTCGATGGTGAGCTTCTGGTGATGAACGCTCTCCGCCGGCTTGCTCTTAAGCTCTCCATCCAAAGCTTGGCGATAAACGCGCTGTTGGAAAATCTGCTTCAAAGAAACACGGTAGTGACCTTCGGCCCATGAAATGAAGTCTTCAGTGGTGAAGGGCTGGAACGCTTTCTTCTCAACGATCTCGCGCAAGAGAGATTTTAGGCCGCCCTTGTCTGCGAAGAGGCTATCAAGATCACGCATAAATTTTTCGCCGTAGCTGTAGGCCTGGCGATCGGTGTAGCGAATGTATTCAGCACGGCCTGCCATGTTGGCACCGCCAGAGAATGCACCACCACGTTGGTAGCCTTCATCACGCCAGCTGGCGATGGCTTCATCAACCCAACCAGCGTTGCCGTTAGCAGGAATCATGCCGCGAGCGAAGTAGCTGTGAGTAAGCTCATGTCCTAAAGCACTACGGCTGGTCATGGTTGCGCCCATGTACTCCATCCCGCCGCTACCAGCGTTGTAGATGGTTACACTTGGGTGCAAGAAAGGACCGTAGTCACCTTCAAGTTCGTTCAGGATATTTATCGTCTCAGACTTGAGTGTTGCGAGTGCGGCCTGCGGATTCAATAGTCCTGGTTTGAGGTAGATTACAACTGGCAATTCACGGCCATCAATTGAGCGGAAAGAGAAACGCGTCTCTGCCATCACACCTTCAGGCACGGTGTGGAAATAAAGAGAGCTTGAAGTGAAGTAGCTCGGGAAGCGGATCTGCGTGCGGCCATCGGCCAACAAAGACACATCACCGTTAGCGTAAATGATTTGTTTTTTAGTCGCGCCTACGAACTTCACATTGAAAGTCATCGCCACACGGTCAAACTCCATGTTCGCCGGCATGTAGCGTTCGAGGTAACCACGATCACTCAAGTCCGAAAGCCAAGTCGCGCTGTTTACGCCGCCGTTGTCCCAAGCGACAAGTGTGGCCAAAGGAACTTCAAGCATCATCACGTGCTCACCCGCCGTGACAGCTGTGCCCAAGGTACGCATGGTTGAAGCGCCGTCTGGTGAAGTTAAGGTCTGCATGCTGGTTGCAGCACCACCGATAGTCACGTTGCTCACAGTGTTTGAAGCCAAGTCAAAAATAGGGTAACCGGCTTCAGGAGCGAGGAAGCGAATCTTCGCGGCCACACTCGCCGTACGCGCCGAGAGGTCGTAAGTGAGGTTGTATTCAGCTGATAAAAAATCTACATAAACGGCTTTACTGTTTTGATAAGCAAAGGCGACAGGCGCACGATCAAGGTCAGCGGCGAAGGCCGGCAATGCCAAGACCAAAGCTAGAATGAAACGCAACATGGAGTTCTCCTTATGGGGGGTACCCCTTATTGGAGCAAACTCTCCTCAGACTGTCGCGAATGTAAGTAAATGTCAGAGGGGCAGAATGTAACTTCTACCCCTCTTTGTGAGGATTACTGGCGGGTCTTCGTCGGCGGATTCTTGGCGACGCGGGCAAAGGCCTTCTTCTTTTCCTTCTCTTTGTCGTCCATGATCGCTGAAAGCTTATCGTCCACGTCCTTGAGCTCGTCGATTAACTTTTGCTTAATCAGTTCTGGAGACTTAAGAATTCGCTTAAATTCAGTCAGTGCCTTGGTCTCGTCTTTGATCAAGAGAAGACGTTTCTCAACTTCTTCCTTGGTCATGCGATAGATCGCCATATCGGCCAAGTACTCAGCGTAGGTGAACTTCTCTTTGGTGAGATAGTCCACATAGTCTTTGCGATTCGCTTTCTTCTCAGCGATCGCGTAGTGCTTTTCTTTGATGAAGCGGATGATCTCGTTGTTTTTCTGCAAGCGCGCTTCGTAGTCTTCGATCAACAATTCATAGCGACGCTTGGTCACAATCAAGCGCTGAGCGGTGAAGATCTCGATAATCTCTTCCACCGTATCAAAAACTTTTACACCTTTATCATTGATCAGCGTGTAGTTGGGCGACAGTGATGAAATCACACCCATCTCAGCTTCAACCATCTCCAGAGGTGGCTGCATGCCACGCTTGAAGATTAGCTCAATGCGGATTTCGTTATCTACTGAGGAGTCGATGTAGTCTTTGAGGAAATCCAATTCCATGTATTTGTTCAGGTGACGATAGATACGTTGAGCATCATAACCACGAGGCAGTTCAGTAATGTAAATCTTCTCACCGACTTGCTTGAAGCCCATCTTGAAGAGCACGCGTTTCTTTTCGTCTGTGTCGATATCACCTGAGTAGTAGCGCACCCATGGCTTGATCTTCTTAGGCTTATTGCCTTCGATGAACGACATCATGGATTTGATAATATCTTTGTGATTGAAGCTTGGAATCACAGAGGAGAAACCGGTTCCGATCCCTTCGGCACCGTTCAAAAGCATGATGGGAAGTTTAGGCAACAACCCTACCGGCTCCATGACCTTTTCGTCATAGTTCGGCACCATTTGCACTTGGTTCATGTCATCAAACAACAAGAGCTCGGCCACTTTACCCATTTTCGCTTCGATGTAACGAGCGGCCGCTGCTTGGGTCTCCATGCGTTCGCCGAAGTAACCCTTCTTATCAACGAGAGGATAGTTATTCGAGAAGCAAAAATCCTGCGCCAAGTTCACGATGGAGGCTTCGACTGAAGCTGGGCCGTGAGGATGGAGAGTCAAAACCAAACCCGTGAGTGAACTCACTTTGATCAGGCCCTTATTGCTATTCTTCCAAAGGGTGTAAAGGATACGGCGCTGAGAGGGCTTCAAACCATCTTGCAAATACGGAATCGCGCGATCCATCAACGTGTAGATCTGGTAGATGCGGTATTCTTCCTTCACCAATGAGGCGAGGGAAACAGTGGCCATGGACGGGAGAAACTTATCTTCCATTGCTAATTCCTTAACTCTTTTTTCGCGGCTTTCGCACGGGCCTTGTTCCCAGCAATCAAATTATCCAAA
>JAKFUR010000146.1 GCA_021732585.1 Bacteriovoracaceae bacterium | reverse complement strand
ATGTACGGCGTTGGTTTCGATCTGCGAGTGCTGGATCGTCGGGCCGCGAATCGACGTATGTGACCTCGCGAGTTCTCACGTCCATGCGCGGAACCTTAACGGAGAACGGGTTCGCGAGTGAATAGGTTGTGCTCGCATCGTTCGATTGGCGGTAGAGAGGAACCGAACTGGGATTACTGAGGCTAAAGAGATCGATGGTGAACGTGCCCTGCGTGCCTGCGGGAAACGCCGATCTCAAAGATGCGTAGCGGCCGGCGTCTCTCAACATATTAAGCGTGCATGGAGTGCCGTCACATTGTGGCCTCGTGATGAATTCGCTGCGGCCATTCACACTTATGGATACCGTCGCGGGAACGTGTGATCCGTCGACGAATCCCTGCTTTTCGTAACAATCGAGTTCGATGCTGTGGCGGCCCCCACTATTCATGTTGATGGGAGTGCAGACCTCCATGGCGTGCGCCGACAGGTTCCAAAACAAAGCCAAAAAGAAAAGCACAGCATCCCCTTGATAAGAGCTAGGTAGATTTTAAGGGAATACGTGGGAAAAAGAGTCTAGGATTGAATTGCCTGGTCAGGAACAGAAGTGTTCCTGACCAAACAAGTTGAACTTACATTTGCGTGCTGAAACACTCGTATTGATTGGTTTTTACCCCACCAGCAAAGCCACCGACGTTATACACATCAAGAGTTGGAAAATCAGCGTACATATCGACAACGACAAAACGTTTACCGATGCGGCTCAGGCCTGTGCCCTTGGCCACGATGATCTCAAGATTTTTGCTGCTCTCGAGCTGGACTACTTTCGCCGAGGCTTTTCCATCGGCCAACCATTTCTCACCCAGCGCAACTGACCAAACGTCACTGTTGAGACCGCTAAAAATTTCGTCTTGTGAAGAAGCTTGGAAGACGACTTTCTCAAAAGTGCCTTCGTCTTCGTTCAAATTCACTCCACACTCAACAAAGTAAGCGGCGTGAGCGAATGATGTGGTAGCGAGCAATGCGATGATAAAGCGTTTCATATAATCCTTATGGCAAAATATTTTGACGTGGCATCTTCTCGGCCGGCGTCGCTAATTTATTCCACAGACGGTCGTACTGAGCTTGGAAAGCCTTCACTACCGCTTGATCGCGGATGATATAGAAGTTCTCGAAGTTCTGCTCGAATGCTGCTGAAGTGAAGTTACCGGCGCCTGTGAACACGGCATCTTCTGCGCCTAGCTCAAACACCATGAACTTGTTGTGTTGGAGCATAACTTGCGGATGATTGGTTTCCATGAACTTCATCTTGAGACCAGCGTCGCGCAAAGGAAGAACCTTGAAGGCTTCAATGCGTGTATTGCGACCCGTGTCTTCACGCAACTTCCATGACCAGTACATGTCGTCGTCTGTGATCAAACGCACGTCTTGTTTATTGGCCAACAACTCAGTGAACAAGCGAATGAAGTTACCGCTGAAACGGTGAGCAGTGGCTTCGACGCGAGTCGACTTGAGGGCCAAATCACGAAGAGCTGCGAATGCTTGTTTGCCTTCGCCAGGAACAAAAAACGTCTGAAGATCAGTTTCTTGCGAATTCGGAATAGCTTTACGGCAAGTGGCGATAAAGTCCGAGAATTGTTTTTTGCTGTCGCCGTGATTGATCATGCCTTCGCGAACACACAAGTGGGCCTGGATGAAGTGTGTCTTCGGGCTGGCCGTGACGAAGTTCCAGTTCTCGTGGTGAATAACAGTACCGGTCGACATGTTGCCCGAACTGAATACGACGCGAACTTCTTTTTTATCTTCCGGGTTCACCATGAAGATCTTGTTGTGAGCATAACCCAAACCATTACGCTGACCGCGGTAATGGATCGTGACGTTAGATCCACACTTCTTGAGACCTTCAGCAAGCGCGTTGCCGGTCGCATCTTCTTCTGGAGCTGAGTCGAGAACCATGGTCAGCTTCACACCGCGTTTCACAGCAGAGCAAAGAGCATCAGCGACAGGCTTATTCGAGAAGCTCAAGTACGCCAAGAAAAGTTCTTTGGTTTTTGCATCGTTGGTCCACTCGATCAAACGATACTGGGGCGAGATAGAGCGTTCGCCGGAAGCCGCAAGATCACCTGACTTGCAGTAAACATCTTTAGGTTTGGCTGTAAGAGTTGTGCCGTCTTCAGCAAGTACTGGACGGTCGTACTTGTATTCCGCACACACGGGATTCGTGAAGAGGACTTCGAAATTGTACGGTGAAAAGTCGGCCATCTTAGCAGCATGAGCGGTGCTCATAAATGCCAAAGCAGTGCCTAAAAACAATTGTTTCATGGTGTCCCTCTCCCTAAATGGGTTAGAATTTGGACGAGGAATACCGTTTGGCCTCAGGAGTTGTCGATGATCGCCCACCAGGTTGTAAAACTTACCGCCCGCCCGAAAGGCTGCCATTTGATTACGGACGAAGTCTTAACAAAACTTCAGCTACCTCAAGAAGGTTTATTGCATCTGTTTATTCAGCACACTTCAGCGGCCTTAGCGATTCAAGAAAATGCCTCACCAGAAGTTCGCAGTGATCTCGATCGTGCTCTCGATCGTTTAGCGCCTCATGATGAACGTCTTTATACGCATACTGAAGAAGGGCCCGATGATATGCCCGCGCATGTGAAGAGCGTGCTGTGTGGTTCTTCGATTTCTTTCCCCATTCATCAGGGTAAGCCGATGCTGGGACAATGGCAGGGCCTCTATTTATTAGAGTTCCGACTCAATGCTTCGCCGCGTCAAGTTGTCGCAACGGTGGTGAGCTGATGTTGCCTGTACTCTCGCTCATCCTCACCAGTGTTTGGTTTGCCTGGACGGTGTTGGTGGATTTCTTCGTCGTGCCTTCGGTGTTTCAAAACATCCCGGAAGTCTTTATGGCCGGTAACTTGGGCGTGGTGCTTTTTAGTAAACTCAATCTCCTCGAATTCCCCGTGGCGAGCGTACTTTTTGCGCTCGCCTGCTGGCATACGCGCAAAACAGGGACTCTCAAACTGCTCATTCTCACTACTTTTGTCACATTAGGAATCGCTGCGATTTATCTCTTCTCGCTGACACCTAAACTCGCCTCTCTCACCGCCGCTTGGGAGTACGCCGAGAAAGTCGGGACATTGGGGCCCGCCGGTGAGGACGTACAACAGCTTCATCAAAACTATCATCGTACTTACGTCGCCTTAGATTCCGTGAAGTTGCTTTTGCTCCTCGTTCAAATGAGTGTCTTAGGGGTTTTCCTTTCACGCCGCACCCGCTAAAGTCCCGCCCATGCAGACGGACCTCGTCCCCGCTCAGGGCCTACTCTTCGCACCCATGGAAGGCGTCACCGATTCGGTGTACCGCCAAGTCGTGTCTGAAATTTGCCCTGGCTGGGACGTCCTCGCCTGCGACTTTTTGCGTGTGCCCAGTGCTGGCCACTACCCTAAAAAACATCTCATCAAACACATCGGTCAGCAGTTCCTCGAGAACACTGATTGGAACAAACGAACCATGTACCAGATCCTCACTTCGGAGCGTGCGTTCACGGTGGATCTCGTCAAACAAGTCGCCGACATCGGCGTGCATTGGGTGGACTTAAATCTTGGCTGCCCCTCTAAGACCGTTTGTAAAAGTGGTGGCGGCTCTTCGCTGTTGAGAGATCTCAAAGTCGTTGAGCGCATCGTGACCGATATTCGTAAGTCTTTTAGCGGTCGCTTCACTTGCAAAGTGCGCGCAGGCTTTTCTAACGGCGATCAGATCACAGACATCATCAAGCTTCTCAATGACTGCGGCGCTGAGATGATCACGGTCCACGGCCGCACCCGCGAGATGATGTATAAAGAGCCTGCGCGCTGGGAATGGATTGAAGAAGCGGTTCGAGTCTCTCAAGTGCCCATAGTAGGTAATGGTGATGTGTGGAACGCCCAGGATGCCCAGCGAATGCTCTGTGAAACTGGCTGCTATGCTGTCATGGTGGCCCGTGGTGCGCTTAAAACGCCGTGGTTCCCACAGCACTACTATCAGAACGTCACAGACGCTCCTGAGACCCGAATCGCGATGGCACGGCAATTCCTCAAGCGCTACGCTGAGCTGCTAACTGAGAGTGGTGTGAATGATGCGGGAGTGGTTCGGCAGATTAAATCAGTCTCGCGCTATATCTTCGATGAGCTGCCTGGTGGCGAAGTTCTTCGTCGCAAAGTTTTGCTTTCACAAACTTCCGCCAATATCTTCAACGAGATTAACGCTTCTTACTAAACGCGTAGTCGAGCAACCGATCATACAACAATGATTGCGCGTACTCTTCGCGACGGTAGTCGGCGTAGAAGCACGGATCTTTGTAATCAATCGCCATCTCAATCGGACGACGGTAGCCGCTCATGACTTGATAGAGCGGAAGCTTGCCATGGGCGGCTTCACAGCGCGCTAACAAACGTGGGTTCTCGCGCTTCAAATGGTCCGCAAACAGTGCGCACATGTGCGCCGCGGTTTTTCCTTTGAGTACTCCACCAAGAATAGGCGAATCTTGGATGAGGGCCTGTTCTATCATCCTGCGGATATCAGCACGGAAGCCGCGTTCAAAACTCAGCTTGGTCGTCTCAAAATTTTCTAAACGAAACGCCTGCCCAGAAGCCGAGAGATTCTTGTACATGTTCAAGATGCGCACACGCACAGCACGGTTGATGGTGTAGGTCGCGTAGGAATTGTGCGTTGGATTCTCGCGCTCTGAGATGTCTTGATTTAGATAGTAGTTTTCCACTGCACGTAACGGACGCTCAAAGCGCTCAATGGCAATCGCCGGAATCATCAAAGCCGTCTGTCCTGTGACTTGAGCCACTGAACCGTAGCTGAACTCCGCGAACATCGCGTCCCCTAAGCTCTCAACCCGCTTGAGGTAGTCTTCATACGACTCGCCTTCCATCTGCTCGACGTCAACGAAGGTGCGAATTTTCTCGAGCATGCGCTTGGTGGCTTCGAAGAGTGCAAGGTACTGTCCCGGAAGATTCGCCTTGGCCGTCGGAAACTCTTTGAGGAATTTATCGATGAACGCTAGCTCGCTTCCAAGGTTGCGAGAGGTTAGAACGAGCTCATCACGCAAGTCTTTGAACGAACGTTTCTCACGGATGATGTTGATCACCGTGGTAATCGTGAGTTTGAAGTTTTCAATTTTTGTGACGGTGTCTTCGTAGCGTTGCTGGATGCTTAACGGACGACCGCTCTGGTCCGTCGTGCCGATCTCAATCCCACGGTTGCTCATGTCGCTCAACCAGCGCGACAACACTTCGTCGGTAGATGTCGCTGGTGGAATCGTAATGTCGTACGGGCGAATGCGGACGGCCACGAAATAACTGAAGAGCAAATTTAAATCCAACGTCACGGCACTTCCCATGTCGCCGACTTTGCGAATGATGTCGCGAACCTTCGGCATCATGCGCTGGACGCGTTCAAACTTCTCGTACTCACCTTCACTGCCAGGAGTGTAGCGGTTATTGATGATATCCAAGACTGCTGTGTTATCTGCGACACTTTCTGCCGCACGCTTAAGTTCGCACGCTTGGTGAGTAATCGCCTGGTAGGTGCAGGCGATGATCTGATTATTTTTCTGGGCCACGAGTTTCGTCATAGCCTTTTTCACACCATGATTTCTCAGAATCATGGCGATCTCGGTACCGACCTGTAGACTCGCCGACGCCGCTGGTAAGTACAGCTGGCCCGTCGCCATGCCAACAAATGACGTTGCATTCAAAATGGCCGGAAGCACCTGCTGCCAGCCGCCGATTTTGCTCGCGCAGCTCGTCGGCATCTGCGAGAGATTTTGCACGAGGCTTGAAATTTGTCCGAAGAGTTGCTGTTGGCCCTGCTGAAGCTGAGTGGTGGTCGAGGTGCGATCGTAGAGACGAATCTCGAAGTCATTTTTTAGCAGCTCGTCTTTCAGAGCATCGATCTGCGACTGGAGCACCGTCGCACGAGCGTCACCCGGATTCAGCAGCGTGAGTTCCGTCTGCAACGACACCAAGTACTCGCCGTACATTTCGCCGTAGAGCTTGCGAGCATCCTGCGAGCTCACGTTTTGATCGATCAAGGTGAGCATGGATTCGAGGTTTGAATTCAGGGCACGAAACGCTGATTGGCAGACGTTGTCGCCTTCAATGCGCGTCTCTAACTGGGCCTTGATGAGCTCTTGAAAAGAATCGAGTGAGAATTCATCGCGATGAATGAAAGAACAGTTCTGAAGAAGATCAGAGTATTTCAACTGGTAGTGGCCTTGGGCTTGTGCCGAAACACAAAACATGGCCGTAACCAAAGCGGCTATAAAGAGACGTACGAGTTCCATGGGCGGCTTGATAGCATAGAAAGTCACGCCAAGGGGCCCGGCAGATAAAAATGACAGGTGGTCTAAACTATTAAAACCAGGACTGAGAAAGGGCGACGCGCTCTTTGGCAGTCAGACCTTGAGGTCCTTCTTGAGCTATCTTCTCTAAGCGCGGGACAAGGCCCGCTTGGTTGGCGATCTGGATTGCCAGACCTGGACGTGCATTGAGTTCCAGCAAAATCGGCCCCTGATCTGGCGTGAGAACAATGTCGACCCCAAGGTAGCCCAACTCCACCATGTCATAACAGCGGGCCGCTAGCTCGAGGACTTCCTGCCAGTGCGGAATCACCAGACCATTTAAGAGATGACCGGTATCTGGATGTTTCTCGACGACGTGGTTCTTGATAACCGCATTGTGAGTGGTACCGTCTTTAAGATTGATCCCCGCGCCGATGGCCCCTTGGTGGAGATTGGCCTTTCCATCCGAGTCACGTGTCGGCAAACGCACCATGCTCATGACCGGAAATCCCGCATGCACAATCACCCGCACATCGGGGATCCCGCCGAAGCAATAATCGTTGAACACGGGATGCATATCAATTTTCTGTTGGATGATGGCGGTGTCCGGCAAGCCCGATAGTGAATACATGCCCGAAAGAATGCCCGAAATGTGGTGGCGCACTTCTTCCATATTCATGATCTTGCCGCTCGAGCGACGGAAGCTGATCCAGCCCTTCTCGTCTTTCAACACTTCACTCACAACCACGATACCATTTCCTTGCGAGCCGTTCGCCGGCTTGATCACGAAGGACTGCATATTGGTCACAAGCTGCGGAAGTTTTTTTAGATCACCGAAGTTGGTGATGACGAAGTAGTTTTCCGGCATCGGTACACCCCACGCATCAGCGCGCGTGGCGGTTTTTACCTTGTCGTCCACTAAAGGGTAATTCGAGCGCTTGTTATGGCGCAAGATGTAGCGACCGATGCGGTTGTTAATTCCCAGGATGCCGAATTCGCGCAGTTCGCGAAAAATCACGCGGTACCTTTCTTCTTCACCTGCGCGATCAAATCCCTGAAGCGAATAAACTCAGAGAGACGATAGCCTTTGTACTTTCCAATGAGCACCAAGAGACCCATGACATAGAAGAGCATCTCCGGATTGGTGAACATGACGATCTCAAGCATGGAGATCGAGTAAAGCGAGTAGGAAAGAATAGAAATGACGAGCGTGCCGAGCAGCGTTTTCATGGTGTTCACCATGCCATCTTCCGTCATCATGATGCTGAAGCGTTCGATGAACGCCGTCACGATCACGATCGGGAAATAGCCGATGTGAGAGGCGCCGAAGAATTCAGCAAGGCCTGTGAAGGCGATGACCATCAAGAGTACGATGACGAGAGTGAGGATGATCGACATCCGAGGCACCGCGAGGAGGTAGAGTTTATCGAGTACATAGCGCTCAATACAGCCGATCGCCACAACGGAGAGAAAGAAGAACAATCCGAAGCTCAGCGATGTCTCGCGGAAGAACATCGTGAGAAGAATCGGTGTGAACATCCCGAAGGTAGGAATGCCCACCAAGTTCCGTGCCACACACAAGACAAGAGCACCCAACGGAATCAGAAGAATCATGTTAAAGATGTTCTGTACCGGTAAGGGCAATCTATAGAGAGAAATAAAGCTAAAGAACGACCCCTTGCGAAGCACGTCTTTACGGTACTCTTCTTTGTTGAACTTATTCATCACCGCACGATCCGCACGGATGGTGTAGGCCACCTTACTCTTCGCGATGGTCTTCTCAACCTCTTCGTAATGATGGTGCATCACAAGGTAACGATCCGGGCGTTCGCCGAAGTGACCCCGATTGGTGTCCACGGCGATCCAGCGGTTGTTCAAGAAGACTTCGCTAGCGTAGGTCAGCTGGTGCTTCTCAACCGGGCTGTCCGTGATGAGAGGCAGGCGCAGCATCGCCACAATTCGCGCCGGCACTTGTTTGCGACGAAGCAAGTAAGCGTACAAACGCGCTTTGATAAGCGGTGAGCCTTTGCCGCTGCTCAAGGCATCGACGATGGTTCTAAATTTCACATTCCGTTGAATTTCTTCGTGCACATAGTAGAACGCTTTTCGAGCGATGAGACTTTTGTCCTCGCCCCCTTCGAAGATCGCTCCTTCAAGCAACTTGATGGCCGTTTCTTCTTCTGGCGTAAGAACCGGCTGCTTGAGGTATTTTTTGATCTGGCGCGGATAGACCGAGGTGTAGTCTTTGTCGATCTTACGCACGATCACCGGCGTGATGTCGATGCGAGCAGTGTAACTCACTCTTTTTGTCATCGGTTCTTTCGAGAGCCATGTCAGCATCGCAGAGTCGGAATTGCGATCGATGAGCGTGTCAAATCCCTTACCACGGATCCGTTCTTCCGAAATTTTCAGTCCATCGCCAGCGCGCGGAATAGGAAATGCCACCGATGTGGCAGCGGCATCTTTCGGTTTGACAGAAATGTAGAAGTTCCACACATCGTCTACTTTCTGCGGCAAGAGACTTAAGTTGAGAACTTGTGACTTATAAACCAGCAGTCCGGTGGGGATTAAGAACAGGAGACCGACGATCCATGGGGTAAGGCGCTTCATACTAATCTCCCGTCACGTGTGAGCGGGCCACATCAACGGTGAAATGCCCCAGGAGAAAATTGCGACCCACAAGAAATTTGTAGGCCATCTTATCGCGGTCGTTGAGGTTCACAACGATCTCGCGCACGACGGGCCCGAGCTTCACTTTCTCGCGGATGACGTAACGTTTGCCAGTGAAACCACCAGCGTTGGAAATTTTCTGGATGCTCTCTACTTTGCGCGTAAGCTCAACTTCTTTGCCAGCATTGTCTTTCAAGCGAAACTTCACCCACAGATCACCGTCACGACGAACTTCTTCCACGCCTTCCGCATGAATTGAAGAGGTCTTCGCACCCGTGTCGATGCGCGAGCGAAACTTCATCTTGAGATCAGGTAGCTCGACCCACTCAACACGTCCGATGAGGACTTTTTCTTTGAGAATCTGCGCTGTGGAATTGTTCGAAAATCCGAACAAAACAACGAGCAATGGCCAAAGGCCCGCGTGCATGAAAGCCCACTTTTCAAGAGGTTTGCCGGTTATTTTACTCTCGGGCCTAAGACGTGGCAACTGAGAGGATGAGCCTAAGTAGTTAAAATAACTAAGTTTCAAGGTTCTTCTTCGGGAAATTGTAAGGGATGCCGATAAGTCTTCGTTATCCACAAGGAGGATGGTTTATGTATTTCGCAACACGCTTTTTCGTTTTCAGCTTCTTCTTCGCTTTCTTTGCCGTCGCTAGCCTTTGGACTCACCCACACAAAGCTTATCGTTCAGTGGCAAGCGTAGAAACGGAACATCACGTTCCTTATTACTACGACGCCTCGTACAAGCTCTAGCCCACTAAAAATTTTAGCAGGCCCTCCTTACCTTTGTAGGGAGGGTATCGCAACGGCACGTCCACGAGTGTGGTCTGATGAAACACGGACTTTTTGTGGCTGAATGTATCGAAGCTCAAAGCGCCATGATAAGCGCCCATCCCCGACTCTCCCACGCCTCCAAACGGTAAACGCGAATTTGCCAAATGAACAATCGTATCATTCACACAGCCGCCACCAAACGGAACTTGCTCTAACACACGTTCTTGAACCGCACTATCCGTACTGAACAGATAGAACGCTAAAGGCTTAGGGCGCGCCTTGATGAGTTGAATCGCTTCATCGATTGAGTCGTAGGCGATCACCGGTAGCAGCGGCCCGAAGATCTCTTCTTGCATGAGTGGATGATCCCAACTCACATTCGTGATCACCGTGGGCGCGATAAATTTTTCTGTTTTGCTGTGCTGGCCGCCAATCGCGGGCTTAGTGTCTTTGAGGAGATTCACCAAACGATCGAAGTGGCGCTCATTCACAATCCGTCCGTAATCCGGACTAAGCTTGGGATCGCTGCCGTAAAATTGCGTGATCGCTGCCTGCATCTCACGCACAAACTCGTCGTGCTGAGCACTGGGTACTAAAATATAATCGGGAGCGACACAGGTCTGGCCCGCGTTGAGCCATTTGCCCCAGGCAATTCGCTTTGCGGTTTGCCCAAGTGGCGCCGATTTATCAATCAGGCACGGGCTCTTACCACCCAACTCAAGTGTGACGGGTGTGAGATATTCCGCTGCCGCTCGCATAACAACTTTCCCCACCTGCGTACTGCCGGTGAAGAAGATGTAATCAAATTTTTCTTTCAACAGCGCTTGAGTTTCCGCCACGCCACCTTGGACAACAAGTACTTCATCGCTCGAAAAAACCTGCGTGATAATTTCTTCAATAATGACCGCGCAGTTCGGCGCTAACTCGGAGGGCTTCACCACCACGCGATTGCCGGCAGCGATCGCACCGATGAGCGGAGAAAGTGCGAGTTGGACTGGATAATTCCACGGCGCCATGACGAGCACGACCCCGAATGGTTCTTTGTGGATGGCACTCTTGCCTGGCTGCAAAGTCATCGGCGTCGCGACTTTTTGGGGCACGACCAGCGCAGGAATATCCGCAAGAAAATGCCCGATCTCATCGCGCAAAAAACCAATCTCACTCACCCACGACTCAAAGGCGCACTTCCCTAAATCTTTTTCTAAGGCCGCACCAATTTTTTCTGCTTTCTCTTGTAGCACCGAGCGCAGCTGGAGCAGACGCTCTGTTCTGAGTTTGACCGGTAGAGCTGATTTAAGAGCGGCAGCGCGAAGGTTTTGAATACTCATGGCTTCTTCTCCTGCGGGCCAAGTTTGATGTACTTTACGTAGTTCCGTGCCACCGAGGATTTGCGGTAGTTGCGTACGTGCGGCGCTAACAAAACATACGAACTTTCGTACATCAGTGGAATCCACGGCAGATCGCGCAGCACGCGCTCTTCGATGAGTGTCATCAGACGAATTTTTTCCTGCGCATCTGTTGTGATCCGCAGGGCCTTGTACCACTTATCCACGTCGGCATCACGGTAGCCGGCCTTGTTAATGCCAGGAGCGTTTGCGCCCACCAGGAGCTGAATAATATTTTCGCCATCGGGATAGTCAAACAACCAGTTGTCGGTGAAGAACTGCAGCTTGCCCGCGCGGCCATCGGTGAGAAACTCTTTGAAGGTCAGCACTTTGGTGTCGAGCTTGATGCCCAATTTTTCTAGCTGGCCTTGCAGAAATTTCGCTTCAACGAAATTGGCTTCTTGATTGCCTCGTGTGCTGTAAAGCAAGGGCGGCAATCCCTTGCCTTCCGGATACCCCGCCTTCACCATCAGCTCTTTGGCTTTTTCGAGATCGTACTTAAACGGTAAAGACGATGACGGATCATAACCCGCCAGCCCCGGCACCATCAATGAGTGCGCTTTGAGATTTGTTTTCTGCGAAAGAATTTCAATGTAGGCATCAATGTTGATGCCGTGAGCGAGTGCCTGCCGAAGATCGACGTTCTTCCCCCAGACAGGGTCGTTCATGTTGAACGCCAGCCAACGCAAAGCTTGTACCGGAAAGTGCTTCACTTGCACGCCACGTTCTTCTAATTCACGACGGAGCTTACCGCCCTCACCCAATAACCGTGGCAGCATGCCGCGAGGAACAGGCATAAGATCAATGCGGTTTTCCATAAAGGCTTTCCAACGATCTTCCTCTAAGGGCAAGACATGGAAGTTCACCTCGCGCACAAAGGGAATCTTCTCGCGGGAACTCTTGAGAAGATCCTGTGTGTTCGCGTAGCGATCACCGGAGGCAGGATAAAAATCTTCACGATACTTATCGAATGCTTCTAGATGGTAGCGCTTGTTATCAAAGCCCATATATTGATAAGGCCCGGTTCCAACGAGAACATCCGAAAGATCATTCTTATGAAACTCCACTACCTCCCAAGGAATGGGCGCGAGTGCTGGCATGGCTAAATAATAAATGAGATTCGGCTCTTGGCGCTTCAAGGTGAGAGTGACCGTTTGGCCATCCACTTTCATTCCTGAGATCGGCGTGTCCTTTAACAGGCGCCAGTCACTTCCCACCTTCAGACTGAAAGCCTTAAAGCCTTCGAGAGTGTCGAGAAGGAAAGAACGGAAAGGACTTTGCAACGGTTCAAACGCCAGACGCTTTAGAGCGAGCGCAAAATCTTGGGCGTGCATCTCACGCACTTGCCCGTGAAAAGCCGGATGAGGGTGAAAGAAAATCCCCGTGCGTAAACGGAAAGTGTAGGTGCGGCCATCGTTGGCGACGTCCGGTAGACCTTCAGTTAAAAGCGGGATGATTTCGTAAGGGCGCTTCAGGTAGTGGTACTGATAGGGGGATTCGAGAACTTGTGCCATCACACTGAAAGCATCGTCGCTATAAGCGAGAGCAGGATCAAAAGTTTCCACAATATTATCAACGCTCAACTCCAGATGATCGGGAGTGATAGGTTGCGGCCGAGAAAAGTATAAAAGTGCAGCGCCAAGACTGAGCGCACCGACAACGAAGACTGGGATAAATTTTTTCATCCCACCATTCTAAGAGGGACGAGGGAGAATGTCAGCGAACCGAGTGGAGCGGCCTAAAAAACGTTCAACAGCTTCGTGGGCGGTCCCAAAGGCCAAGCCCATCCCATGACCACTGAAACCACCGACGAAAGTAGTATGCGGTAAGAACGGCACAGCGCGCACATAGGGTCTCTCTTCCGCAGTGAAGCCCATGACTCCCGACCAACGCGCCTGCACACTCAAACTCTCACCTAACATGTCCTGCATATAATTTTGCAGGGCCGTCTGAATGGTCAATGTTGTTTTATCAAAATCTGAATTCTCTGCGGCCTCATCTATTAAGCGCATGCCACCGACCAGCAGCGCGCCTGTCTGCGCGTCTTGCCGAAAATAAACCTTGTGAGCCGGATCGTAAAAATTCCCCACCAGTTTTCTCGGCCCGCCATCGAGCGCAATCATCTGAGCCCGCTTAGGAGCGACCCAAGCAGCCAGACTCGGATGAAACTGCCCTGCATAACCATTGAGCGCGAGAAAAACGTGCTTCGCTTTTCCTTCGCTTCGAGCACACAGCAAACGCACGCCATCACCGACCGCTTCACCCCAGGCCACCGCTTCATATGTTCT
>JAKFUR010000010.1 GCA_021732585.1 Bacteriovoracaceae bacterium | reverse complement strand
AGTGAACTCAGTTTTTTCTTCAGCAGCAGGACCAGCAGCAGCAGCGCCGCCAGCGACGGCAACCGGAGCGGCAGATACGCCGAACTTAGTTTCGAGTTCTTTAACCAAGTTAGCGAGGTCAAGAACTGACATTTTAGATACGTGTTCGATCAATTGGTCATTCGTGATAGACATGGGAAACTCCTTAAAAACTTATAAAAAATATTACGCTTGTGTTGTTTCTTTCTGCTTCGCAACCGCATCCAAGACGCGTACGAAGGCCCCAACCGGTGCATTGAATGTAGCAAGCAAAGTTGCCAACATCTGGTCACGGCTAGGGAGCTTAGCTAAAGCAACTACTTCAGCCTTACTCAGTTTTTGGGTGCCAAGCATGCCACCCTTGATTACGACGATGTTTTCAAACTCGCCGGTTGCATCGTTTACGGCTTTTGCAACAGCAGCTGCATCTCCGTAAGCGAAAGCGACAGCATTGTTGCCGGTAAGTTCCTTGAGGAGCTCTTCTGCGTAAGTCCCTTTGGCGGCGCGAGCAAACAAGGTGTTCTTGGTGATAGCCATGAACCCTTTTGCTTCGCGGACGTTCTTACGAATGCGTACAGCATCGTTCGAAGGGATACCCACGAGATTCGTCAAGAAGACGGCTTGCGACTTCTCGATTTTCTCCTTCAAGGAGGCAACAACTACGTCTTTTTCTGCACGTGTCATCATATCTAGATCCTCCTAAAGATTGCGGAGGGGAGTTTCGGCAGGCTTTACTCTTCGTTTAAGAAGAAACCGGCTGTCTTCAACCCCTTCGTGGTAAAAACAGTAACAAATTAAGCTGAAAAGCTCGCAGCGTCCGCAGCATCGATCTTGATGCCTGGGCTCATGGTCGCACTCATCGTGAGTGACTTAACGTATGTGCCTTTAGATGAAGCCGGCTTCGCGCGGAAAATCGCGCCGCAAACCGCTTTCATGTTTTCGGAAAGTTGCTCAGTGGTGAACGACTTCTTGCCGATTGGAACGTGTACGATACCGTTCTTGTCTGTACGGTACTCAACTTTACCAGCCTTCTGTTCTTTAACAGCTTTCTCGATATCGTTGGTTACTGTGCCGAGCTTCGGGTTAGGCATCAAACCGCGTGGGCCCAAGATACGTGCGATCTTACCGATCTTACCCATCATGTCCGGAGTTGCGATTACGCGGTCGAAATCCATCCAGCCGCCTGCGATTTTGTTGATGATGTCTTCGCCGCCAACGATGTCAGCGCCAGCTTTTTCAGCTTCGCTAATCTTTTCGCCAGCAGTGATCACGACGACAGTTGTCTTTTTACCAGTACCGGCAGGCATAACGATCGCGCCGCGAACCATTTGGTCAGCGTGGCGAGGATCAACACCCAAACGGAAAGCAAGATCAACTGTTTCGTCGAATTTTGCATATGTGACTGTCTTAAGCAATTCAACTGCTTCAGTTACAGTGTAGAGCTTTGTGCGCTCGACTTTTTTAGAAGCATCTACGTATTTGCGTGATGGTTTTTTCATTTTTTCTTCCTTTCGGTTCAAACGATCTCCGAAGAGATCTCCCGTTATTTCTTAGTGTGTTCTTTGTACGCGAGATTCAAACCCATTGAGCGGATTGAACCTTCAACTGTGCGTTTCGCAGCGTCCATTGAGGCAGCAGAAATATCAGGCATTTTAACCTTTGCTACTTCCTCAACAACCTTCTCCTGCACAGTACCGGCCACTTCGTGACCAGGCTTCTTAGAGCCAGACTCGAGCTTAATCTTGTCTTTCACCAAATACGTGACCGGTGGGGTCTTCGTAATGAAGGTGAACGTACGGTCAGAGTAAACAGTGATGATCGTCGGAAGAGTCACACCGTTGTCTTTCTGAGTACGAGCATTGAATGCTTTACAGAATTCCATAATGTTTACACCTTTCTGACCCAACGCTGGGCCGATTGGTGGTGACGGGTTGGCTTTTCCGCCTGGAATCTGCAATTTGATGAAACCAACTACTTTCTTGGCCATAGTTTCTCCTCGGTACTAGCGACACCTAAAGTGGTGTCTCCCGTTAGTTATTAGTTAACTTTTTCTACTTGTGAGAACTCGAGCTCTACCGGGGTCGGACGACCGAAGATAGATACCTGAACCTTCACTTTACCTTTGTCGCTGATCGCTTCCACGACACCTACGAACGATGCGAACGGCCCTTCGATCACTTTTACGCTGTCGCCTTCAGAGAAGTTGGCAACGCTACGAGTGCGCTTGAATCCGTCGACCATTGAATTAGTAAGAACAGCTGCTTCATCATCGCTGATGGGCATTGGCTTCTCTTTGGTGCCGCCGATGAAACCGGTGATCTTGTCGGTGTCTTTCACCAAGTGCCAAGTTTTATCATTCATCACCATTTTAATGATGATGTAGCCCGGGAAGAATTTCTTCTTCATGCTGCGTTTTTTACCGTTCACGTTGGCAATAACGCTTTCTTCAGGAACAAGGATGTCCGCAAAGAACTCAGTCATGCTGTGGTTAACGATGCGCTCTTTGAGCGTTTTAGAAACACGGTTCTCAAATCCGCTTAGGACGTGAGCTACGTACCACTTAAAGTCTGGAGTATCTCCAGCTGCAAGTTTCTTTTCTTCTGTCTGTACTTGTTCAGTCATATTTTAGTCTTCGTCTTATTTATTAATGAGGCCTAAAAGAAAGTTTGCACCAAAATCAAAGAAGCCGAACACGAAGCCCATGATCGTTACGCCGATCATGATGAGTACTGTGTATTTCCAAGTCTGATTGCGATCTGGCCAAACGACTTTGATCATCTCTTGATACACGTCTGCTAAGAAATTAGAAGAAATGGGGTTGCGAAGGATCAAGACGTAGGTAGCTAAGCCAACAACCACGCCGATCACATTAGAGAAAACGATGAAATAGGGAATCTTCGATTCGAGTAAGAACCATTCTGCCATTTTCTCGAAAAAAGAAATGATTACGTAGCCCAAGAAGATACAGGATATCGCCAAGCTGGCTTGAATCCACTTCTTGCCTTCGTTAGTCGAAGTCACAGACATGAGAGAACCCTCAATTTTTGCAAAAGGAACAATTATGAAAATTCGGCGGGTTTGTCCACTTTTGATTTCGTGCTGCCGCGCACCAAGGGAAAGTGGCGGGTGAAGAGGGACTCGAACCCCCAACCTAGTGATTTGGAATCACTCGCTCTAACCATTAGAGCTATTCACCCGAAGTACAAAAAAAAAGCCAACCAGGTGGTTAAGACCTGGTTGGCTTCAATAGAACTAATTAAGCCAAGATGTCAGATACAGTACCGGCACCGATGGTACGGCCACCTTCGCGAATTGCGAAGCGGAGACCTTTTTCCATCGCTACTGGAGCGATCAATTCAACACCGAAAGAAGTGTTGTCACCCGGCATGATCATTTCTACGCCATCATTCAAAGTGATTGCGCCAGTCACGTCAGTTGTACGGAAGTAGAACTGAGGACGGTAGCCTTTGAAGATAGGAGTGTGACGACCACCCTCATCTTTAGTGAGGATATATACTTCGCAACGGAACTTAGTGTGGGGCTTAACTGTGCCCGGCTTGATCAAACACTGGCCGCGCTCGATATCTTCACGCTTAGTACCGCGAAGAAGAATACCGGCGTTGTCACCAGCTTGGCCTTCGTCGAGGAGCTTACGGAACATTTCGATACCAGTTACAGTCGTCTTAGACGGCTCACGGATACCAATGATTTCGATTTCTTCGCCGACCTTAACGATACCGCGCTCGATACGACCAGTTACAACTGTACCACGACCAGAAATCGAGAATACGTCTTCAACCGGCATCAAGAACGCCTTATCAACGTCACGAGTAGGAGTTGGGATGTAGCGGTCAACTTCTTCCATCAATTTTACGATGGCTTCTTCGCCCAATGCTGGGTTTGTGCCTTCGACTGCTGCGAGAGCTGAACCCTTGACGATAGGAATATCGTCACCTGGGTATTGGTATTTAGAGAGAAGTTCACGAATTTCCATTTCAACCAATTCAGCCAATTCGGCGTCAGCGATATCAACTTTGTTCATGAATACTACGAGAGCAGGAACACCTACTTGGCGAGCCAAGAGGATGTGCTCACGAGTTTGTGGCATAGGGCCGTCAGTTGCAGCTACAACCAAGATTGCGCCGTCCATCTGAGCAGCACCGGTGATCATGTTCTTCACATAGTCAGCGTGTCCTGGGCAGTCAACGTGTGCGTAGTGGCGGTTTGCAGTTGAGTATTCAACGTGTGCTGTATTGATAGTAATACCGCGAGCTTTCTCTTCTGGAGCAGAATCGATATCTGCGTAAGACTTAGCAGCTCCGCCGAATTTTTTTGCCATCGTCATAGTGATAGCAGCAGTCAATGTCGTTTTGCCGTGGTCAACGTGACCGATGGTACCGATGTTGACGTGTGGCTTACTACGGTCAAATTTTTCCTTAGCCATGAGAGGTCTCCTTCAGAAGTGTCCAGAAAAGTGCGTTATTAAAGCGTATTAGTGAGAGCGTCCCGAGTATGCTTCAGGACCCTTCCACTGACAAATAAAAAATTACTACAACCGTCGATTGGGAAGATGGAGCTCACTTCGAGGATCGAACTCGAGACCTCTTCCTTACCAAGGAAGTGCTCTACCACTGAGCCAAGTGAGCTCAAACCTTCACAATCATTTCAAATGGAGCGGGCGAAGAGGCTCGAACTCTCGACTTCCAGCTTGGAAGGCTGGCGCTCTACCAACTGAGCTACACCCGCAAACATTTAAAAAATGGTGGCGTGGGGCGGATTCGAACCACCGAAGGCTGACGCCGGCAGATTTACAGTCTGCTCCCTTTAGCCACTCGGGAACCACGCCACTTTTTTTATGGAGCTGCTCACAGGAGTCGAACCTGCGACCGTCGGTTTACAAAACCGATGCTCTACCAACTGAGCTAGAGCAGCACATCTCAAAGAGTTTCAAGCTAAATGAGTTTCAAATTTATAATGGCGAGGCCTTATGTTTGCAAGGACAAACTATTGAGGCTGAGCGGGAAAGCACAGCTGCAGTGCGAGGGTTGCTGCTGCCGATACATTCAAAGACTTAATTGAGCCCTGGGAACTTAGCGACAAAGTCTTAGATACAGCGCGCAAGACGCCGTTTGAAAGCCCGTCATCTTCGGAGCCTAGCACCAAACAAATTTTAGGTTGAGCGAGATCCTCAGCAGTGAGTGGATTTTCCGAGTGTTCAGATAAACCCCACACCTCCATCCCCTCTTCACGCATCAAAGCGATAGTACGAGTGAGATGAGCCGAGCGAACGATCGTCAGATATTCAGATGCACCCGATGCAATGCGGAAAAAACCTGGAGTCATGCCGAAAGAGCGCTCTTGCGGAAGCACCACAACATCCACACCGAAAAAACTCGCGGTTCGGAGAATGGCGGCGCCGTTGTTCACGTCTGAGATTTGATCGAGAGCGAGAACTCGCAGTTTAGGGCTATCTTGAATTTTTTGGCGCAACCAACCTGGATCATGCGTTTCAAGAGGTGTTGCGATGAGAAGAACACCACCGGGAACACGCTGAAATTCAACGTCGTTCTCTTGGTAGAGTTCACGAGCTGTTTCTTGGAAAGCATGAGGGGCAAGCAAGCGCGGTTGAAGACGCAACTTGCGCGTATCAATCTTAGTGCGTTTTAAAAAATCACTCCAACCATCATCCGTGGCCCACAGTTCAATAAAGGCCCGACGAGGATTGAGCAAAGCTGCTGCAATTGAGTGACTACCGATGATGAGATCGTTCACGCCCACTTCCCTAACGATTGAAGTTTTTCTTTCAAGGTCGCTACCAGAGCATTCTTTTGCACTTTGAGTGTCTCGCCAGTTTTGCGAACTTTGATCTCAATTTCTCCGCTCGCAGCGAAGTCACGCTCACCGAGTACAACACGACATGGCAGCCCCATCAGGTCAGCGTCTTTAAACATACCGCCAGGGCCCATACCACGATCGTCGTAAAGAACTTCGATACCTGCAGAAAGGAACATTTGGTAAATTTCTTCCGCCACTTTTTTAGTTTCTTCAGCTTTGGCAATCACACCGAAATACACGTCGTAGGGAGCAATCGCTGCCGGCCAGATAATGCCGTCTTGGTCATGGTTCTGTTCGATAGCAGCGGCGAGCGTGCGGGTAGTGCCAATGCCGTAGCAACCCATCAACGGAGTGATGGCCTTGCCCTGGGCATTGAGAACTGTCGCGCCCATGCTCTTGGTGTATTTGTCACCAAGCTGGAAAACGTGTCCGACTTCGATCCCTTTCTTCATGACAATCGGCTGCCCATTCATGACGTCACCTTCTTTGGCGAGGCGAAGGTCGAGAGATTTGACGTTACCTTTGGTATCACGCGAGGGCACAAAGCCTTTCAGATGATGTTCAGCCACGTTCGCGCCTACGACATATGAGCTATTCATATCGACGGTGAGGTCATAAACCACAGAGAGGCCCTGAGCTTCGACTGTCGGGCCCATAAAGCCTTTAATGAGGCCAAGTTTCTCGAGCTCATGCGCCTGGGCCGGACGAGCGTGGTCCGCGGCCATAGCGTTTTTAAATTTGATTTCGTTGAGCTGGTCGTCGCCCAAAAGCATGACCATATAATAATGGGTCTTTTCCCCACGAACCACCTGCATCACCAAAGCTTTGAGGGTGTGAGTGATATCGAGTCCGTGAGCGGCTGCGACTTCTTCACAAGTTTTCTGATTCGGTGTGGAGAACTTTGTAAGTTCACTCGCCGCTTGAGGTTTGAGGCCCGGGCGCTGAGTGGGAGCTTTTTCAATGTTAGCGGCGTAGCCAGTCGCCGGAACAGTTACCAGAGTGTCTTCACCGATGTCAGCGACGAGTTGGAATTCGTGGGTTTTCGCTCCACCTGCTGCCATGGCTCCGCCGTCGGCTTCAACGACAATGAAATCCAGGCCCATGCGTTTAAAAATTGCGACGTAAGCGCCGTACATCTTCTCGTAGAAGACGTTCAAGCAGTCTTTATCCATGTGAAGACTGTAAGCATCCTTCATGGTGAACTCACGGCCACGTAACAAACCAAAGCGCGGACGAATCTCGTCACGAAACTTAGTATTGATTTGGTAAAGGCAAACTGGCAGCTGCTTGTATGAATTAATGGTCTTACGGAAAACGTCTGTGACGGTTTCTTCATTGGTGGGACTCACGCACAGCTCGCGCTCAGCACGGTCTTTAATCCGCAACATCTGTGGGCCCATGGCCTCCCAGCGACCGGTTTCTTTCCACAGTTCCGCCGGAGTGATGACACTCATCTGCACTTCATAACATCCGATGCGATCGAGTTCTTCACGCACGATTTTTTCAATCTTTTTGATCGAGCGAAACGCCATCGGGAGATAGGTGTAGAGACCACCGGCGGTCTTATGAATAAGACCAGCACGCATCATCAACTGGTGAGAGGGAATCTCAGCGTCGTTAGGTGTTTCTTTGTATGTCTGCCAAAAGCCTTGAGATAAACGCATGTGATGACTCTCCTGATGTCCCCATTAGGTTTACCGCGATAGATGTGTTTTTGGCAAAAATAGAGTCGTCTCTAATGTGCGATGGCGATGCCCTGCGGGAGCTTGAAGGCGTCACGAACTTCCGCTTTCAAGTTCGAAGCTGAGACGATTTCAAAAGCGGCCGGGGTATCAAGAAGCTTGCGGCACAGCAAATTATGAAGATTGTGGCCGGATTTGAAGGTGGTGATTTTGCCTGCGATCTCATGACCCAAAAGGCTCACGTCGCCGAGAGTATCGAGGATTTTGTGACGCACGAACTCGTTACCAAAGCGCAGACCTTCTGGATTGATGACTTTGAAGTCGTCCATCACGATGGCGTTATCGAGCGAGCCGCCTTTAATGAGGCCTTTGCGCTTGAGCATATCCACGTCACGCGCGAAACCGAAGGTGCGCGCACGAGCGATCTCGTTGATGAAGTTTTCGCAGGTGAAATCAAAAACTTCACGCTGAGTCTTAATCACGGGGTGAGCAAACACGATGGTGGAGTCGATCATCAACGTAGGATGCGGATCGAACTGGGCCCATTTGCCGTCTTTCTCGACGCGAACAGTGTCGAGGATGACGATGAACTTCTTTGATTTGTTCAGATTGCGAATGCCGGTTTCCTTCAAGAGGAACACAAAAGAAGCGCCAGAGCCGTCCATGATAGGAACTTCTGGGCCATCAATTTCGATATGAGCATTGTTGATACCGAGACCGTAAAGAACGGCGAGCAAATGCTCAACTGTGTGGATGGCTTCGCGGCCTTGGCCAATGGTCGTGGCGTTTTCTGTTGCACCTACGCTGCGAGCATCTGCACGCATAGGAAGTGAACCTGGAATGTCGGTGCGTTTGAATTGAAAACCGTAATCAGCGTCGGCCGGCTGAACGCGCATAGTAACCTTGCGGCCTGAATGCAGACCGATCCCGGTGACTTTTACTTCTTTGGCCAATGTGCGCTGATAAATCATGACTTAACTCAATAAAGTTGAGAACTAAGGGCTATTATAGACCATTTAGGCTTCAAAAACCCTGAGAAAATTGTGCACGTTGTACGATTCTTGACTCTTATGGTCAACGGCTTTCGAGGTGACGAGTGGCCTCTTCCGACAGCACTCTCCCTCTTGGGGTTCTCAGGATAAGGCCCTGTTTTAAGAGATAGGGCTCGTACACTTCTTCGATGGTTTGTTTGTCTTCACCCAAAGTCGCACTCAGAGCCTCGATCCCCACTGGGCCACCGCTGTAGTACTGCTTCATGACTTGAAGGATTTTGCGATCCATTGAATCGAGACCTAACTCATCAATGTCCATGAGTTGTAGAGCTTTTTGAACGTCTGCCAACTCGGCCGTCGTCTTGCGGGCCACTAGTGTGTAGTCGCGCACACGGCGAAGAATGCGGTTGGCGATACGAGGAGTTCCACGTGCACGACGAGCGATTTCAAATTTTGAATCTGCACTGAGGTTCATCGAGAGTTTCACTGCATTGGCGGCGATAATTTTTGCCAACGTTTCTGCTGGATAATAATCAAAAGTGAGATGGGCCATAAAACGATCGCGCAGCGGATTGGATAAGAGGCCTGAACGAGTGGTGGCGCCGATCAAAGTGAACGGTAAAAGATCAATCTGCATGGTACGCGCACTCGCGCCTTGGCCGATGAGAATATCCAGACGGAAATCTTCCATCGCCGAATAGAGAATTTCTTCCACAGCGATATGCATGCGATGGATTTCATCGATGAAGAGAACATCGTTCGGTTTAAGATTTGTGAGAACTGCGGCGAGATCGCCCTTCTTCTCAATGGCCGGGCCTGAAACGAGATGCATTTCAGAACCCAAAGCACCGGCAATCAACATCGCTAGAGAGGTTTTTCCGAGTCCTGGAGGGCCAGAAAGCAAAACGTGATCCATCGCCGCGTGCCGAATTTTAGCCGACTCAACCATCACCGAAATATTGGCGACGACTTTTTCTTGGCCGACGTATTCATCAAAGGTTTTAGGACGAAGGCCCGCTTCTTGTTCGCGCTCAGTATGATCGGTGGCACCAGAGACGACACGATCCATACTTACCTCAACTCACGCAAGAGACCCTTCAAGAGGTCTTCAGCGTTTTGATAATCTTTTTCACTCATGAGTTTATTCATCACTGGCAGGACTTGCTGCTCTTTGTAACCAAGCTCCGTGCAGGCCTGCAACGTTTCGCCCATCAGACGAGAAAGTGCTGTATCCATGGGTGTTTTTTTGTTTTCTATTTTACCCAACGGCAATGAGAATCCGCCACCGAGCTTCGCTACTTTATCTTTCAATGAAAGCACAATTTGCTCGGCGCTTTTTTTACCGACGCCCGGAGCTTCTTTCAGCATGTTGGCGTTTTCTAGACTGATGGCCTGAATTACGCCCGCGTGACCAAGATGGGCAATCAAAGCAAAGCCACTTTTAGGGCCGATGCCATTCACATCGATGAGCATTTCGAAGAGACGTTTTTCATCCAACGTCAGGAAACCAAAGAGAGATTGCGCATCTTCACGCACGATGTGCGTGGTGAAAAGTGCGACGTTTTTCCCCGGCAAATGTGCTGTAGGTACATGAACTTCGTAACCCAAACCCTGTGCTGTGAGCACAATGATACGTTGAGGTTCAGAGGAAACAACATTGCCTTCGATGTAACCAATCATGGATTCATATCCTTCACGCGATGAGCAAGGGAGGCACTCATACCTCGACCTTTTTTCGCGCCTTTCATTTTTGGCATTGTAGGAACGGCCGAAGTCTTCTGCAAGAGATGGCAGAGAGCAATCGCTAAGGCATCAGATTCATCGTGAGTTTTGAATTCGATGGGGCCCATATAAAGACGCAAAAGTTTTTGCATTCCTTCTTTATCAGTTCCACCATGGCCCGCCACAGTGGCTTTCACCGCGGTGGGCGCGTATTCAAAAATACGACATCCGGTCTGAGTAAGAGCCGCGAGCATCGCTCCGCGCGCTTGCGCAAGTTTCATCAACGACGTGGGAGATTTCACGTAGATCAATCCCTCAAGGGCGACTTCATCTGGCGCATGCTCCTTAAGGAGACGCAAAGATTCTTCGTAAATAAATTTTATTCTTTCAAGGAAATCGTCTTTCGCATTGAAGCGCAGAACACCTGAAGTGATGTAACTCATTTTGCGACCATTCAGTTCGCAAACTGCGTAACCTGCGCACACAGATCCAGGATCGATCGCTAAGACTTTCATTACTATTGATTAGATCAGCACTGTGCGGCGTTCGTCCACACTAAGAACCGGCGTACTTACCTTTCAGATAAGTGCCAACGTAAAACGCAAATGAACCAATAACGAGTTGGGCCAATTCGATGCGGCCGTAATCTCCGTCACGAATACCTGCGAAAAGACAAAGACCCACGGCGGCCATACCGAAAAGCTGCATACCGAGGGCAACGTAAAACATAGCTTTCATGAGGACAGTTCTAGCAAAAGCACTAGTCAAAGACTAGGATGAGACGAATTCCACCTTCGAAAAAAGATCCTATGACGCTGTTGCTGAAAGCCCAACCGCTCGTCGATGTTCGCATCCCCGAAATGCAGCAGCTTTGCAGTCGCTTGAAAGCGCAAGGAATCACACCCAAACTTGTGGTTGTCCTGGTGGGCGATAATCCTGCATCACTGAGTTACATCACCAACAAACGCAAACTTTGTGAAAAAGTCGGCGCCAGTTTTGAGCTACGTCAGTTGCCACCCTCGACTACGGCCACAGATTTTCTTGAGGCCATGAATGGCATCAACACGGACCCCTCGGTTCATGGCTGCATTATTCAACTTCCCGTTTACGGTGAAAGCGCGGGCCTTAAGCTCGAAGCTTTGGTCGATGCGCACAAAGACGTGGATGGTTTTCACCCAACCAACACGGCGAATCTTTATTTGGGCCGCGTGCACGTCAAATCACTTTTACCCTGCACCCCTAAGGGTGTGATGTCTTTGCTCAAACATTATAAAATCGATGTGAAGGGAAAAACTGCCGTGGTTATTGGCCGCAGCCAGATCGTCGGCAAGCCTATGTCGCTGCTTTTAAACTTAGCAGGCGCGACCGTCACCATGTGTCACTCCGGAACAGGTGATCTCTCCGAGCACACACGCCGCGCGGATATTGTGATTTCTGCTGTGGGCAAAATAAATCTCCTGACTGCACAACACTTCGACCCCGCTCGCAAAACAGTTGTGATTGATGTCGGCATGAACAAAAATGCTGGAGGCAAACTTCTGGGTGATTGTGATTTCAATTCTGTGCAGTCTGTTGTGGCGGCCATCACGCCAGTTCCAGGCGGTGTGGGGCCCATGACCGTTTTGTCGTTGATCGAGAATTTGCTCACAGCGGCCCAGAATCAAAAGGAAAATGTATGACTCAGAGAACCTCTCTGTACCAAAAGCACGTCGATCTCAAAGCTAAGATCGTGGATTTCGCTGGTTGGGATATGCCCGTGCAATACACCTCCGTGAAAGACGAAGTGCTTGCTGTGCGCCAGAAAGTCGGTGTCTTCGATGTATCGCATATGGGCGAGTTTTTTGCCGAAGGCCCTGATGCCATCGCTTTTGTGGATCATCTTGTAACCAATAACATTGGTGAAGCGCCCATGGGCAAAGCCGTCTACTCACCGCTTTGTCGTGAAAACGGCACAGTGATCGATGACCTCATCGTTTATAAGCTCGCTCCCCAGCGTCTTTTGATTTGCGTGAACGCCTCCAACATCGACAAAGACTTCACATGGATGAAATCTCACGTCGGTAAGTTCAATGTGAAATTCACTAATCAATCAAATGATTACTCACTGTTGGCACTGCAAGGCCCGCAGACAGAAGCCACTCTTCGCACTTTTATTCCTCAGCTTCCTGATATGGAATACTACTCTGTGTGGGAAGGTGAATGTTTCGGCAAACCAGTTATTCTTGCGCGAACAGGTTACACCGGCGAAGACGGCTTTGAGATTTTTGGCGGACATAGCAACATCGCTGAACTGTGGGATGGTTTCATGAAGGCCGGCGTGACTCCTTGCGGACTTGCTTCACGGGATGTCTTGCGCTTGGAAGTTTGTTATCCGCTTTATGGCCACGAACTTAATGATGAGGTCACACCTCTTGATGCAGCCTTAGGGTGGACAGTGAAACAGGGCAAGCCTGCGTTCATGGGTAAGGAGGCCCTCAATGGTTATAAGCCTCGATTCAAGCTGGTGAAGCTTCTTGTTGAGAAGGGCATCCCACGTGAAGGCTACGCTGTGTGCGATGCTGAGGACAAAGTCATTGGCACCGTGACCTCTGGAACGATGTCGGTTGTTCTTAATCAAGGTGTGGCCCTCGCACGCGTTGAAGCGGATAAAGTGACACCCGGCCAAAAATATTTTATTGATATTCGGCAGAAGAAATATGCCGCCACACCTACTAGTAAGGCCTTTGTGCAAGGAGGACATAAATAATGTCGACTCAAATTCCAAAAAATCTTAAGTACACCAAAGAACACGAATGGGTGTTGATCGAAGGCGATACCGCGACGATCGGTATCACTGATTTCGCGCAGTCAGCGCTCGGCGATATTGTTTTCGCTGAAGTTCCTGATGTTGGCACGAGCATCGCTCAAGGCGCCACATTTGGGGTAGTTGAATCAATTAAATCAGTGAGTGATCTCTACGCTCCTCTCACAGGAGAAGTGGTTGCAAAAAATACTGACGTTGAAGGATCACCTGAAAAGATTAATGCAGGCGCTTATGAAGCGTGGCTCATCAAAGTCAAGGTAAAAAATCCTGGAGAAATTGCCCAACTTCTCTCTGCTGAAGCTTACGACCAGTTCTGCCAAACCTCTGCGTAATTTCACTCGGCGCGCCTCGCGCGCCGAGTTTTTCTTCTTTTTATTTACGTTCATTCCAATACACCT
>JAKFUR010000053.1 GCA_021732585.1 Bacteriovoracaceae bacterium | reverse complement strand
GAAGTATCACTAACCTTATTTACGACACTGGCCTCCGCATAAATGTCGAGCCCATCGTTGCGATAGGCTCCGGTGTAGGACTTGATGTACGGCGACTTCGGATACCACATGAAATCGTAGGGTGCTCCACCCGTAACGACCGCCTGCACTCCTCCACGGACGAGAGCGTAATAGGAAACCGTATGACCGCCGGATGAGTAACCCCAGAGCCCAATCTTTTCTGGGTTCAGCCGATAGAGCTTTGCGTGGTCTTTGAAATAAGCAATCGCACTTGCGAGATCATCCACCGGCACTGGATGACGATGCTTCGGAGCAAGTCGGTAATTGATGTTGAAGACCACAAAACCATGACTCGCGAGACTCTTGGCGATCGAGCGCATGTCACTTAGATCCCGCAGTTGCCAACCACCGCCGTGAACCAGGACGACACCAGGAAAGGGGCCTATGCCTTTAGGGATGTAGACCTCCCCTCGTAAACGCTCGGTTTTTTCAGCAGTATAGTAAACATCCTCCACCACTGAATATGATTGAGTGCCTTGGTAGGATGCGCATGAAGTGACGAGACTCAGCAGCAACAATAAAATGTACTTCATGAACTACCAACGCAGCCATTTTTTGGCGAGAACAGGCCCGGCATAAGACGCGAGACTAAGTGGAAGAAAGTGCCACAGCAAAATATGCAGCGTGCCTTCCTGCCAACACACCGCCTGCATCAAAACACATCCAGCAGTACTCGCCGCAATCGACGCCCATAGTCCCGTCATCCCTGGCGAACGAGGCGCGCCTTGCTGGGCCCAATTTTTTAGCACCCACCAGTAGCCCATGGACATCATCGAGATGATCACACCACAGCCGCCCCGAAACAGATCCATCTCCGTGTGAAACTCGGCCGGTAACTGGCCGTAGTTCAATTGGAAAAATTCTAAGACGAGCAAGCAGCCGAGCGCCCCCATGGCGACGTAGCCCGAAAGCCGCGAAGATTTTTGGGGAAAGGTGCTGAGATAGAACGCCACAAAACTTCCCAACGCCGTCGTGATCCAGAGAAAATTCTTCAAAAGGAAAATACCCTGGGCCCAACGAACCCCAAGAATTTCTTTCTGGCTCACCATGAAGAAACTCAATCCGATGAAAGCGAGCATGATAGGGAAAAATCGTTTCATCAGAAACACAGTGAGAGATTCTGTGGGAGTGAAGGGTCGCAGGTCAGAAGCAAGATTCTTTAAAGTACTCATCTTTGCACCTTATCCTTAAGGACTTTCATGATTCGATGAACACCGACTTTTACAGCGGGAACACTGAGGCCCAAAGTCTCTGCGGTTTGCGCATAACTTTGTCCTTCCATCTTTATTCGCACAAAGAGCTCTTTCTGCTGCGGACTTAAAAAAGCCAAAAGCTCATCCCAGTCGATGGCTTCGGTCGTGTCCTTTTCGATTTTTGTGTCATCCAACCATTCCACCATCGCTGGTAGACGCTTTTTTTGTCGGTAGTCGTCGATGTACCGGTACCGAGCAATCGCGTAGATCCACGGAAGCAACGGACGCTCGAGGGAGTACGTGTGCTTCTTTTGATGAATGCTCAACACGACTTCTTGTTGCAACTCTTCAAGTAGCTCGGGAGAAAGTTTTTTGCCTCCCAGGAACTGAAGATTTTTGCGGACGATGGTTGTTACCATGCTGAGAAAACTTTCATAGGCCACACTGTCTCCACTCATGGATAGCTGGAAAAGCGCTCGCAGTTTTTGTTCGATCTCCGCTGTCTTTTTCAGCATTCCTATCCCTTTCTACGAAGCCTATGGCGCAAAAGTTACGGCTAGTATTATCAATAACTTACGCATTGACAAGAGGACCCCATACTCTCTTAAGTTTCGTCTACGTGTCGTTTAAGCCATACTCCAGGCCATGAATCGATCGCTCCTCTTCTTCCTGATTGTCGCTCCGTTGAGCTGTGTCTTGTTTGTTCTAGGTAATTCGCAACTAGAAGCGCAACGCAATGAACTTTTGCAAACGCAGGCCCGTGTCATCCAAAACGATGTGCATGAGAGACTGCGGCTTTATCTAAGTGGCACCATGGGTGCACGTTTAGTGGCCAGTGCCTTCTGGGAGCAAGTTTCTGTTGAGCAACACGAGTACGAGAAACTTGCTGGGACACTGATTGAAGAATTCCCGGAAATCTATGGAGTGAATCAGCTCGATGAAAATGGAAAAATCGTTCGCGTCTTTCCTTTGACAAAAAATCAACCGGCACTTGGACAAACCACACAAAACCTGAAGTTCCTCAACGATTCACTGCAAGCAAATGAAAAATACTGGTTCAGCCCACCCTTCAATCTTTTTCAAGGTGGGCGCGGTTTCGTTTGTTACCTTCCATTGAAGAAGGCCGGCAAACATCTTGGCTGGCTTGGCATCGTCATCTCCACAGACCAGTTCTTCGACTATTTCACTAACAACGAGTTCGGAAAAAGTTTTAATGTTGAGATTACCGACACAAAAACGGGTCAGCACTACCTCACGGATGCGAAAACCAACCAACCCTCTCGCGGTGACTTGCTTTTTCAGAATACCCTCACCGAATTCGGTCGCGAGATCATGGTGACAGTCTGGCCTAAGGAAGACCTCGCTCCAGTTAAGGCGACTTGGCTTATTCCTGCAAGCCTGGCTTTGTTAGTCAGTCTCCTGGCAACGCTCGCTTTCAGCTGGTGGAACCAGCGTGAGGATGCGCGCAACTCACTGGCTAACCTGAACCAACTTTTGCGTCTTACTATTCACGATACCGCCGCAAGCCTTACAACAATCAAAGGCTACATCGAGATCATGAAGAATGATGCCACGTTGGTTCCTGTCGAGCGCTTGTCACGGCACATTGGATTTGTGGTCGATCTACTCGAGCAGATCAAGCTGGTACGCCATCTCTCAACTTCAAGCGAGCACTGGAACACGGAACGTCTTCCTTTGCTCACCTTGGTCTTGGAAGTTTCCGAAGTCATGAGTGTGCGCCTGCGCGATAAGGCGATTCTCCTGAGCTATGCCCCTGAAGAATTAGCTGCCGCGAAAGTGACACTGAACCGTGGACTCTTTGCTCACAGTGTTTTAGGCAACGTTCTGAGCAATGCGATCATGCTTTCACCTACGAGAGGCACTATCACTTTGTCTCATCGGCTGAGTGAGGGGATGCACGAGATTGATGTCTGCGATAATGGTCCGGGCGTTTCGCCTCACACTCTCAAGCAACTCAAGGACAAAAAAGTCTCTGAAACGGGGCCGAGCTTCGGCCTCATGATTGCTCAACAAGTGATTGAGCTCCATCGAGGTGAGCTGCAAGTTTTAAGAGGAGAGGATGGTAAGAGTATTGTGAGAGTCAGACTCCCAACTTAAGTCATTTTTTTAGAAATCGCGCGAACTCAAGTCCTTCCAACCCGACTGTGTCATCCGTAAACCTCCAGCCAAACTCGGTACTTTCTCCCAACGGCCACAAACATCCCCATGCCTCAAAGTCACGAGGATGAGGAGAGAATGCAATCGCCCCCTGAGTTCTCACAAGAAGCAAGCTCCCCTCTTGTGCGAGCTGGAATTGCAAATTTTCAAAATTCGGCTCTTGGTTGAGATAAAGAACTTGCTGTGTGGCGGAACCGTCTTTAGAAAAATACTTGTGTGCGCTCTCAGGAAGATACTCACAAAGCATCGGCGAGAGCTTAGCCTCATCGGTGTCGTGAACAATGTGCGACTTCGTTTGAAAAAAACAGCCGATGAGAGCAAGAGGATCGAGTCCAACACAGCGAAGTGTCTGTTGCGGTTTAAGCAAGTTAATCATAAAGGATATTTTCATATCCAAGCTCATGAAAGGCGCAAAATCAGCGTCGATCATGAGCAAGTCCGAGAAACTCACATCCTCGTCAAGATAGTATGTCTCTTGTGACCAAAACGTGGGCTTCAGCAGTACTGGAACTTCAAACTTCGCCCAAGGATTTTTAGCTAAAACCTGCATCACGTTCCTAAGCGTATCGATTTAATAATTTGCGTCGGTTCGGGCTTACTCATGGGCTGGGCGTCTCCCTTGATCACGTAGATCAGAGATGGGTCTTCCGTGCTTCGCAGGTATGTCAGCGCGACTGTGCCGTCGGCATCCAGCGTTTGGATGATCATGATCGAATCGGGATCACTTGCACCGATGCCCATCACTTCCTGCTGGCGACCATACTTGTACGAGAATTCCGGACGGACTTGCTTAAGTCGGCCGAGATCCACATCTTTCACGGCACGGCGAGCGCCCACGAGAACACGCGACCTGAGGAGCGCCTGCAGCTCGGGGGCCTTGTGGGCTCCGTACTCCGCAATCACCATCGCCCCCATCGCAAACGCCTTGCCGACATCACGGTTCTTCGACGTCGAGTAGCCGTAGCTGATTCCGTACATCGGCCCCGTTTCGGAATGATCGCGCGCCATTTGCACGAGTCCTTCACCGAAGAGGTCATTATTGTATTTCTCAAAGTCTTGAAGTGCGGCTGTCCTTAAAGCTTCTGGAGATGGATGGCCGCGGACTTTTCCAAGAACTGCGTTCGATGACATGTGAGCATCGAGGTTCTGGAACATATTCATAATCTCGCCTTCAGTTTTGACATGAGTCTTTGAAGCGAGACCGCGCCAAACGACTTGATCCGAATACCAAGTCCGCATTTTGAAATCATAAAATGCCTTGTTCTTTGAGGTGGCTCGTCCGAAGAGAAGTTTGAAGTCATCATCAACAAAGCCCACTTCCAAACGCTCCAGTCCTTTTTTTGGATGGTTGAAATAAACGTTATTCTTTTTAAAGACGGCCGTGACACTCGCGTGAATCTCGTCCCACGCTTTCAAAGGCTCAGACTGCATTCTGGCTGCAAAGGCGGGGTCTTTCGCCATTTCTCTTCTGATGATTTCTCTATAAAGTCTTGGCTCAACGTATTCGACCCCATCCATGACCGCTTTACCCTTTTGACCTATGAGACCCATCTGCACGGGTGGACGAGAATAGGGAGTCACCAAATCAAGAGAGCCATCAAGTGGTAAACCAAATTTGGCACGTTCGAGGAGGTCATCCATCATGAAATCACTGGCGAGCATTCCTTGCTTCACTGATCGTTGCCAATCTTCCAGAGTTCCATAAATGTCGGCATCGGGGTCTAGGATACGGGCCGGCGGCAACCCTTCTTTACGTAAAGCATAGTTTAGGACGAGCTCGCGGGTCGAACGACCGTTACCATTGACAAGAGGATGAATTGAAACAAGATTTCGTTGAAACTCCGCCACGAGATTGGCGTATTGGTCTACTTTCTCAGGTGTGTTCAGCTCCCCTAAAAGAGTACGCTCCCGCGTGAACCAATCCATTTGTTCATCGACCATCGCCTCGACAAGACGTTGAGTTTGACGAGCTTGAGTTTTTGAAAGCTCGGTGAACTCAGCTTTCAACTCTTCAAAGCGCTTTGAATCTGTGACACCACGTTGACCGGCCGCTGTAACTGAAGCTGGGTCCGGGTACTTCTTGTTAAGGGCTTGGTACTCACGTATGACGGATTGAAAGTGTTCAATTTCACGCACAAGTTCCGGCTCGGCTTTGCGAATGATATCGAGCCCTTCTTTTTTCACATAAGTTGTGTTCGGATATTGAATTTGCCCCGTGTACTTGCCATTGTTCGCGCTTGTTTCGACCCAAGTGAGATATCGGTTATTTTTGATGTTGGTGAGAGTAATATCATTAATCTCGTGGCCGGCGGGCACGTTCCCGTACCAGTTTGCATCACGAATAACTCCCAGCTGGCTTGCAGGTACGTTTTCTACTCCGTCTTTCATCATTCTGCGATGAACTTCTAATAAAGTATTCGTTGATATTTCTGGCTTATCACTGGCAAGGTAACCATGAGCACTGCGATAGTTCTCGAATGCTTTTTTCTCGTAGCGAGTCGCAAGCGACACGCTCACGACTTTCCCCTCACCGGTGAGAATGCTGTTAAGTATCGGAGAGGAATGTTTGTAATCGATGAAATACAAAGATTGAATGTTAGCTCGAATCGTATCTGCATCCGTTGAGTCCAAGCGGCCAAGGCCAAACAGCGTTCTCTTCGGAGGTGCGATCTCATTATCGATAGCTTGAAGCAGTTCACTTTCGCGCTTCGGGAAATCTGCGACGACAATGTCATTTGGCCAATTGTTGAAGAGATTGTCCCCTTCTTTGACTAGCTCGCGAACCGGCGGTCGCCCCGCAAGCCCTGTGCGAATGAGAAGATCCGCTTCACTCTTCGAGTATCCACCCATGACGAGGATGCGATATTTTTCTCGGAGTTCTGACCAAGAATACTCAAACACCTGACCTTGCGGGCCCGCCAAGTGGGCTTCTTGCAAGGTCCGTGCGAGGCGAATTTTTTCTTCCTCAGAAACTTTGTCACGATTAATCAGCTTGAGTGCTTCGGCAAATCTGTCCGCTTCCGAAAGTTCGGCATTTTTAAATACTAAACTTTCAGGCACTGAAGCAGTAAAGGCGGAACCCTCGTTCGCCTTACCAGCGAGACCCGAGCGGATGAGAAGTTCTGATTGGCGATTAGTAAAACCACCATTGCTCAGGATACGGTACTTGTCCTTGATCTCAGAATAGGTGTATCGGAAAACAGCACCATCCCCCGCATTGTGGGCCTGTTGCACAGTGAGTTTCAGTTGGGCGACAACCGCCGGGGGAGTGACGGCCGGATCCACTTTGGCCACCTCTAAGGCCTTCGCCGCACGTGCAGCATCAGGCAAGGTCGCGTTGGCGATCACTTCAGTGCGAGTGAAGGTCGGTGATCCCGCAATAGCATCGGCTCGTCCACTCGAGCTTAGGTGTGATTGAAATTCCGCCATCAAGCGATCTTTCTGGGCCGTGTTGCTCATCCGGCCGATGGCTTCCATCAGTTCGCTTTCAGCTTTACGGATATCCTCAGTACCGACTTGCTGGGCATACTTGCCATAATTCAAGTCAGGGTAAAGATCATCTAGAAGATTTTTTAGTGGGATGGTCGGCTTGCCATCAAGATAATTATCGACCACTCGGCCACGCTGAGCGCGCAGGGTCTGCACGTACTCTGCCTCGGCCCTCGTCACAAATTCAGACCCCGGTCGCTTAGCAATTCGGGTGATCTGCATATCGAGATAGGCATCATCAATGACGCCGATCGCTTGGCTCGCTTCGGCGGCCAGTGCCGGACGTACGCCACCGAACAATCGAGCACTCCCCGCTTTTTGGAAGATGCGCTCGAACAATCGTTCACCAATCTCAAAGGACTTCACGGTCATGGCGTTTTCGAACGGAAAGAGAACGACCTTACCACCCAGCCTTGCAGCTTTCGTACCAAAAGTGATCATGGGCCCGGCGGGCGTCATCATGACGTAGGTTTTACCAGTGCGCGCAGCACTCTTCATCGCTGTGAGGGATTTTTTCATCGCCACGACAGAAGGCTTGAGCATGTAGCGACTGATGGATCGCATCGCCGTTTGTATCGCACTCAAAGTTGTGCGGCCAAAGCGCGACGCCACAGTCATGCGTTCGATCCGTCGCGAGACCGTGGTCATCGGACCGATGATCCCCTTCAGGCGACTGGAGTTTCGCACGGCCCGTTGCGAAGCCGCCGAGACTCTCACGAGTTTCGAGAGTCGACTGGCGGCACTCACACCGTACTTCGCGGCGGTAACAAGTCCACCTGTGAGGAAGGCTGGAATCACTTCGGAGATGATCACTCCGGAGATCGCGCAAATCCCATTGATGACTGTTTTACAATTCGTGCAAGCAATTCCATTGGCAGGTCGCTTACATTCACTGAAGCGTGGCGTGCCGGCCCATTCTTGGCAGAAGATATCGTTGGAGATCCAATGATTGAGCGCGCCCACCATACCGGCCCAAAGTTTACCCATGGTGCCGAAGAAGTCATTTTTAAGCTGTTGAAAAATACCGTCGTTTTTTGAAGCCCTCGCCGCAGCGAGCTGCGAGGTCGATGATTTATTTTCGGCTCCAGTCACCCAACCCCAAAATCTTTTCGCGGTGTTTTTTACGCCATTAAGAACGGCGCGACCGGCCGATTTGAGAAGATCCCATGCTCCGCCAAATAGACCAAAGACGGACTTAACAAAGGCGGTGCTCATTTGCACGAGGCAGTTGTCCCCACGAGCGCTACAGTTTCCGCTGCGCTTGTTGGCCGGAATAATTTTATTGGCGACGACGGCACCGAGATAGGGAGTCGCAGAGCTCATCAACGCACACAGTGAATCGCCGGCGCAGCGCTGGGCGGTTTGCTGTTGTTTGGCTTTGGAGCAGGCGGCACTTGCGGCGACTTTAGCGATGTCGCGTTGATTTCGAAGATCAATACCGATGTTGGCTTCTTCGGCACGGCACATCTGTTCTTGATCATCTTCAATAGCATTGGCGTAGTGGGTCTGAACTTTTTGAAGTTTGACCTGAATCTCTTCGATTTGTTTGATTTGAATAAGGCAAGCAGGTGCCATGGGATGGTCTTCAAACCACGCCGTTTCGTTTTGCGTTCCCGTCGGCGGAAGGCATCCATCTTTGCGCGCCTGGATCGTCTTCGCATCCGCCAGGTCCATGAGGCCTTCAACACATTTACCGTTTTTACATTCTCGTTCGACGTTGAAATTACCACTCGGGGCCGGCGCGGCCTGGGCTTCAGGCGGGATGACCAGCGACGGTAAGAGAATTGCTACACATAAGACGTAAGTCAGCAGTGTTCTCATGGCGCACCACAATCAAGTTCATTGACCAGCGCTTGAAATTCTTTTTCGTGATTGAGGTTCTCTTTGGTTCGCAGGGACTTCACATAGATTAGACGGCCCGTGCAATTGATGTAGTAGCTCTTTTCAAAGTAGTGGTCTTCTTCGAGTTGAAATTCGAAGCCCACTTCATGGACGTCATGGCCCTGGGCATTTCGCCAGTTCTTATAGGGAGAAAAGTCCAAGGGTTTGCCGAGAACCGTGGCAACCCATTCTGTTTTTAGTTTTTTGTAAGCGGCGAAATCATGGCCCATGTTTCCGAGGTCGATGACCACATCCGCACCCGTGGCGGTGAAACTGATGTTCGAGCGCTGGCCATTCACCTGCGGAGAAAAATAAATGAACGGCATGCCGAACATTTCTTTTCCTAACTCCCATCCCTTTTGTTGGGGGACAAAAATTTTGCCAGAGGCATCGGCGAGCTTAAGCAACTGGGCCCACGCAGAACTGCTCAAGACCAGCATAAGGGTCAAAATCAACATTTTCATGGAATACTTGTCGGAAATAGACAGGAAAACTTGAGCAGCTAACTAAGGGATTTTATGTCCCTGCGTACTCTTTATTCGCACCCTTAGGCTCAAATTTGGCGGGACGATCGCCCAATGCGCGCGCTTCGGCCAGGAGCTTCATGAGGTCTAAGTCCAAAAGATGAAAGAGCTCATCAAAAGAATTAATCACGAAATAGATGGGTTGAATGATGTCGATACGAAACGGTGTGCGCAGCACTTCCACAGGATCAAAAGGTTTGCGTTCCGGAATGTTGGACTCAAGAGCATAAGTGGTTTCACCAAACGAGGAAAGAATGCCGCCACCATAAGCGCGCAGACCTTCAGGTTTTTTCATCAAACCAAACTCGATGGTAAACCAGAACAAACGAAAAAGTTGAAAGCGATCTTTTGGCTTTGCCTGCAAAGCAATTTTTCCGAACGCATGCATGAACTCTGCATAAGGTTTGTTTGTAAGCAGCGGGCAGTGACCAAAGAACTCATGAAAAATATCTGGCTCTTCAATGTAATCTAGTTCTTCAGGAAGACGAATGAAACTCGCTGCAGGAAAACGTTTTTTTGAGAGAAGCGTGAAGAACTCACTGGCCGGAATCAAGGCCGGAACTTGTTGGACTCCCCAACCGTGATGAGCGTCCAGCTGGGCTGTCACATAGCTGTGTTGTGGCACACGGTCCTGATTAAATTTTACGACGTCGAGGCCACGAATAAATTCTTCGCACGCGCGGCCTTCAATATGAGCACGTTGACGAGCGTACAAACGCGCCCAGGTGGCATCATCAGTTGCACCATAGTCGATATGACCATGCTGACTTGGATCCTTCGAGACGTAGACGTGCTTTTTCTGCATCACTTCTTTTCGGCGGCCAACAGCAGGCGCTTAAGCGGCAGGCCACCGGCAAATCCTCCCAGATTTCCTGTCCCAACCACTCGGTGGCACGGGATAAACAAGGGCAAAGGATTGGCGCCACAGGCCTGAGCCACCGCCCGAACCCCTTTGGGATTCCCGACCGATTCAGCAATCTCGAGATAAGTCCGTGTTTCACCCCACGGGATAGCGGCAATGGCCGCCCAAACTTGTTGCTGAAAAGGAGTACCCGAGAGCTCGAGCATAGAAACATCGGGCCCTTTTCTCAACGCCATCTCTAAGCGCTTCTGCCAGAGCGATGTTTTAGTTTTTCCAATTTTAAGAACTCCAGGCCACACGACCTTAGGCTTGCTCTTCGTGCGCGTGAAATCCAAACGCCAGGGCTGCTCGCCTTTTAACCACAACAGCATTTTCTTTTTTTGCCACACCAGCGGAATTGAAGTGAAGGTTTGATTCTGCTCTTCTTCAAGCGCGCGCCAACAGTACCAGGCGATCTCTGAACGCTTTCCTTTCCAGAAATCACCGAGGGGTTGTAGTTCTTTCGCTGTTTTGAATTTCAGCTCAGGAAATAAAAGTCTAAATCCTTTTTGCACACCGAGATCATCCACTGGCCATACATCTGGACGGCGATAACGAAACATCAGAATCATTTCCACTGTCCATTTTCCGATGCCACACACTTGAGTCAGACGTTCGATGAGTTCTTCATTCGTGAGGCCCAAGGCCACAACATCATCCGGCACAACACCGCTGAGAGTTTTTTCGGCCAGATCACGAACAGCTTTTGCTTTGGCTTCAGAAAGCCCTACTCCGCGCAAAGCTGCATGAGGCAAATCCAGCGTGTGCAGTGCTGTAGGTAACTCTTTAGGGAAGAGTGCCTTGAATCGCGCAAAAATTGTCGCAGCGGCTTTAAGTGAAAGTTGTTGAGAGCAGATGGCACTGGCGAGGGACTCAAAGAGACTTCGCTCAAGTCGCATTTCCTGACTAAAGGGCTCGGCGCTTTTTTGCAATTTTTTTAGACGTACAAGTGTTGGTTTTTGCTTCATGGGTATATCCTCTTTACGCATTCTTAACCGTCTTTGCACGTACGTCGAGTTCAGGTTTCTTTAAGCTGTCTATGAAGAGAAAATTATGGATCAAACAGTGTTTTTAGGGGTTCCGTTCCATGCTGGCCAAGGCCATCTGGGCACTGCTTTAGCACCAGACGCTTTTCGCGAGACGCTGCCGGCCAACTGGCAAGATCTCGGCGATGTTCCCGCGCCCGCCTTTCATGGCCGCGAAGCCGCCATTCATCACGCCCAAGCGCTATCAAAAAAAATCACCTCACTCGATCTGCGAAAGAAATTTTTATGCCTCGTTGGTGGCGATCACGGACAAGGTCTCGGCTCAGTTCATGGCATGCTTCAACATCACCCTGATCTGATCGTAGTGTGGATTGACGCCCATGCCGACGCCAACGTTCCTTCCGCCTCACCGACTGGCAACATGCATGGCATGCCACTGGCCTGGCTCCTCGGTGCTAAAGAAGGCGCTCCGTGGTGGTTGCAGCGAACTCTCTCGCCGCAAAGACTTTTATACATCGGCACACGCGCCATTGATCCTTATGAGCGCATGCTGATTGAAGAACTTGATATCGCCGTGATCACGCCGGAAGAGGCGCGCAGTCCGCAATTTGAGAATATTTTGCGCCGTCACCTTCGTCGGATGGACCCGAAAGGAAAATCCCCCGTGCACATTAGTTTTGACGTAGATGCCTTGGACTCAGGGATCATTAACAACACCGGGACACGAGTGAAAAACGGGATGAGTTTTATCGAAGTCGAGAAAGCTTTTGAGGTGATCGCGCAGGAGCAACGAGTGGTTTCGGCTGAAATCGTCGAGATCAACCCTGAACTCGGCACGGCCAAAGAAACCCAGGCCCTGTGCCTGTGGGCGCGGGACCTCATCCTTTCGGTCATTCCGCCGCAGTCTGTCTCTCTCTTCCCGTCGCTTAAGAACGCTTTTAGCGAGGAATGGCGCCGCTCTTTGTAAGTTTTACCTTCTCTTCCCCTGCCCTCCTAGTTTCCCTCTACAATTTTTCCATAACCCAGGAGTTCCCATGTTGCGCAAGCTTGTTGCATTGACCCTTATCGTGTCTTCTCTCACTGCTCTAGCGCAAGATGATGAAGCAGCGAAGGCCAGCTTCTGTGACAAGCGCACGGAAAGCAACAGTATCCAACAGATTCTTCTCGACTCAAAATCTAAGCTTAGCTTTAGTAACCAGGGTGGTCTCTTTGGTGGTGGTGTCTGTTGGTGGCATAGCCGCTTCACTCGCAACGCCGCTTACATCGCACGCTTCCGTCCAGACCTCGCAGCTCCAACAGAAGTTGAGGCTAAAAAACTTATCAAATCAATCCGTAGCGCCAAGAAGATTGTAGAAATCCCAGGCTTCGCGAATCTCTACGACTTTTCACGTTCGTTCGATGATCTTATTTTACGTGAACTCGAAGCATGGCAACGCAAAGATGGCTTCATCAATCAGCAGTGGGTGGCCGGCCTTTCAGGAAGCTCGAACATCAAGCCGGAAGCCATGCAAAAGCGCATGGACGAACTTTTCGTTCGTGTTCAATTAGGTGAAGTGGTTTATCAAAAATTACAAATGCCAGGAGTAGTCGCCCACGCATGGCTCGTGATGGGAATGACTCAGATTGAAGACGGCGGCTACCGCCTTCTCGTGCTCGATTCCAACACGTACGCTCCAGATACCTACACGTACCGCCCGGGCATGACATCTTTGAACTACCACGGCTTCACGCACTTCGTGCCCTACACCGGCAAAACGAAGGAAGAAGCGAAGCTTAAGCGCATTGTCGCAAAAGACTGTTCATTCGAGGAACCCGAAGTTGATACGGACGAAGACTCGGAAGAAGAACAGCCCGAACTAGAATAGTCCTTCCATCGAGAGGTAGCGCTCGCCCGTGTCATAGCAGAACGTCAGCACGCGAGCGCCCGACTTTAACTCAGGAAGCTTCTTTGCCACAGCGGCCAACGATGCTCCTGAAGAAATCCCCACAAACAATCCTTCCTCTTGAGCCGAACGTTTCGCCATGACGAAGGCTTCGTCTTTTGTAATGGTGATCACACCATCTAAAAGTGATTGATCCACGATGGACGGAATAAAGCCGGCCCCAATGCCTTGCAAGGGGTGTGGCCCAGGTGCGCCACCTGAAAGCACCGCCGAGTCAGCTGGCTCAACCGCATAGACTTTCATATGCGGGAATTTTTGTTTTAAGACTTTTGCGACACCCGTAATATGGCCACCTGTGCCGATCCCCGTGATCAAAGCATCGATGCCTTCCGGAAAATCTTTGAGGATCTCTTGAGCCGTCGTCTTCTCATGAATTGTCACGTTCGCTTTATTGTCAAACTGCATGGGCATCCA
>JAKFUR010000066.1 GCA_021732585.1 Bacteriovoracaceae bacterium | reverse complement strand
AAATTTGCATTAATTGCCGTGAAGAAAAGAAAGTGGGCCTTGAGGAACTCATCGCATGTGGATTTGCCCCAGCTTCCGCAGAGAAGATTAAGGTGTATATCGGCCGTGGCTGTGAAGCCTGTAACAGCACTGGGTATAAAGGTCGCGTCGCAATCTATGAAGTTTTGGCGATGAGCCCAAAAATTCGCGAATTAATTATCAAGCATGCTTCTACAGACGAAATTAAAAGACAGGCTATTCGTGACGGTATGAAAACTTTGCGAATGTGCGCACTGACTAAAGTGGCCCAAGGTTTGACGACCCTCGAAGAAGCGATCGGAAACTCTTCTTCAGACAACATGTGATAAAGGATTAGCCATGTCTAGCAACAACGATGCCACCAAAACGAAAACCTCTGCTGACAACGGCTTAGGTGGTTTGCAGATTCAACAACTTTTTAAAGTTATGGTTGAGTCCGGAGCATCAGATCTACATATCACCGTGGGAACTTCACCCGGCATGCGAATTAGTGGTGATATTGTTCGCGTGAAGGTTGGCGCTTTAACCGCCGATGATACCAAGCGTTTGATTTATCAGATTCTGACAGAAAAGCAAAAGGCTGAACTCGAAAAAAATCTTGAACTCGACTTTTCCTTTGGTGTAAAAGGTTTAGCTCGTTTTCGTGCCAACGTGTTTTATTCTAAGAGTGCGGTCGCCGCAGTCTTCCGTCAGATCCCAAGCTTGATTCCAGATTTCGATGCCCTTGGTTTACCTAAGGTTTTGCTGGATATCGTTAACGTTTCGAACGGACTTGTCCTCGTAACGGGCCCGACAGGATCAGGTAAGTCGACGACTCTGGCAGCTTTGATTGATCGTCTAAATTCTACTATGCCTGGTCACATTATTACCTTGGAAGATCCAGTCGAGTTTGTGCATCAACATAAATTGTCTCTTGTGAATCAACGAGAGATTGGTTCAGATACCTTGAACTTTAGCAAAGGCCTTAAGTCATTGCTCCGCCAAGACCCTGACGTTGTTTTGGTTGGTGAGTTGCGCGACCAAGAAACGATTGAGGCTGCCCTTACCATCGCCGAGACGGGCCACTTAGTCTTCGGTACACTCCATACGAACTCAACCATTCAAACGATTAACCGTATTGTTAACGTGTTTGCCGCTGATCAACAGGAGCAAATTCGCACCCTTCTCTCGTTCGTTCTTCAAGGTGTGATTGCGCAGCAACTTCTTCCCAAAATTCCCAAGGGCCGAGTTGCCGTGCAGGAAATTCTGCGGATCACTCCTGCGATTCGAAACCTGATTCGTGAGGATAAAATTCACCAGATCTATTCCCAGATGCAGATTGGGCAAGAAGAGACAGGCATGTCGACCATGAACCAAGGTCTAAAAAAATTGTTGGATGGTGGAGTGATCACGGCGGAATCTGCGCTCTCCTACACCAATAGCCCAGAAGAGTTGCAACGAATGATGGGTCTGACATCGTCCCCGAGAAAAAAATAGGAATAAGACGTCATGGGGAAGTTTAAATATAGCGGGATGCGCGAGGACGGCAAGAAGGTAGAAGGCGAAATCGACGCCGAAACCCTCAAAGAAGTGAAGAAGCTTCTTCGTCGTCAGGGCGTCCGTCCTTCTCGCATTGTTGCTCCGTCTGCTCTTGAGATTGATCTAGGTCAGTGGATGGTGGACAAAGGATTGGCGCAGCCATTCACCCTCGTCGATCTCATGCGCTTTACTCGTCAGCTGGCCATTCTTATCAACGCCGGCGTTCCCATCATGGAATGCTTAGAAATTTTGTACAAACAAGAAAAGAACTTATTCTTTAAGAAAACGATTAAGAACGTCGCGAGTCAGGTTGAGGGTGGTAAGTCTCTCTACGACGCACTGATGTTCACTAAGTGTTTCGATAAGCTCTACTGCAATTTGATTAAAGCCGGAGAATCGGCCGGTATTCTCGATGGCATTTTGAACAAGCTCGCTGAGTTTCTCGAGAAGCAAGATAAGTTGCGTAAGCAGGTCAAGGGCGCGCTCACATATCCGGCGATCGTGGTTGTGATTGGTATCTTGGTTCTCTGGGGTTTGATGACCTTCATCGTTCCCCAGTTCGTGGGACTCCTTCAAGAAAGCGGGCAGCAGATTCCGGCAGTAACTCAGTTTGTAATGGATGTGTCGGCTTTTTTTCAGAGCTATACCTTGTTGATGATCCCCATACTGATTGCGGGACTCATGCTCTTCATTAATTTCATTAAAACCCGGGAAGGAAAGCTTGCCTGGGATAGATTCCTCATGCGTGCTCCATTGTTTGGAGAGCTCGTTATTAAGGCTAATCTGGGATCTTTTACTCGCACTCTTTCTACGATGCTCTCCGCGGGCGTACCTATCATCGATGCCTTAGATATTTGTATTGAGACACTTGATAACCAACAAATAGCCAAGGACTTCACGGCGGTCCGTAAAGCTGTGACCGAGGGTAAGTCGATCACTGAACCTTTGGGACGAATTAAGTACTTCCCTGAACTCGTGGTTCAAATGATTAAGGTGGGGGAGTCTACCGGTAACCTGGATGCCATGTTGTTGAAGGTTGCCAACGTCTTTGAAGAAGAGGTCCAAGAGGTTGTGACTAACCTAACGAAGTTGATCGAGCCCCTGATCCTTGTGGTCTTGGGTGGCATGATCGCAGTGGTGTTGGTGGCGATGTACCTTCCTATCTTCCTATCGGCTGGTGGGGGCGACGAAGATGCCCCTCCGCCAGACCGGGGCGGTGGCGGCGAAGAATAGGTGCCTTTTATTAAAGGCACTTATTCCACATGAGGCTTGGTATTGGAATTAGTTGATACGGATGATCAGGGTCTTAGGAATAGAATTTATTTTTTTAACAGATTTTACCGAAAGGTCTTAAACTAATTGTGTACCAGAAATCGAGTCGAAATGAGTGGCTGGCTCTTAATGCCGAACCTCAGCTAGATAAGAGTAAAGGTGCAGCGAGAACCATAAACTTGGTCTCGAAAATATCCGGTCTCTTAACGACCGTATCTGGAGGTAGTATGAAAAAATTCTTGTCGAAACAAGACGGCTTTACGCTCGTCGAATTGATGGTGGTCGTGGCCATCATTGGTGTCCTTTCAGCTGTTGCCGTTCCTAACTTCAAAAAATACCAAGCGAAATCTAAAACGTCTGAAGCCAAGCTTCAGTTGTCTGCGGCGTATACGGCTCAACAGTCTTTCTATTCAGATTATGATACTTACCACACTTGCTTGAAGTACATGGGCTTCAACCCAACCAACGAAATCGCCCAACGTATTTATGCTGTTGGTATAGGTGTCAACGCTCCGGCGGCAGCGACAACGATTGCGACACAAAACGGAGCGATCGTAGCGGATGACGCGACGTCTTGTTATGCCACTGGAACAACTGGGAGTGGGGAAACCTTTTTTCCTGCAGGTAAGACTACAGGCTCGGCAGCAGCACTCCTAACTGTTATTGGATCGGGCGCGCCCGGCGCTGTACCCGATGCTAACAATTTTACAATTGGTGCAGTTGGTGTTGTCGACATTAACTTCGCTACTCTCGCCACAGCTTCAACTTTTAGTATAAACCAAGCCAAAAGATTAATTCAGGTAAGAGCTGGCTACTAATATTTAGTTAGAGTTTTTGAGAGGGCCCTTATGGGCCCTCTTTTTTTTCTCTTATCTTCCATTTCAAATTCAAGATAGGCTTCTGCGCCTTCCACCCATCGCCCAATTTTATATACGGTGCGTTCTCAAAATCAATCGTTCGGCAGTCAGTCCCGCCATGATTTAGACACTGTAAATCGATCTGTGCCTGCAAAGAATAGATCTGCTGCTTGAGGCGAGGCTTGATGGCTGAATCATCGGGCTGTCGTGCGAGAGTTTCCTTGGCCACATTGAGAGTGTCCTCAAGCCCAAAGAGGTTGCTGGAGATTTTTACGTACATGGTGTCAAACATGTTGGGGCGATCGGGCTTAAAGCGAATCCGTTCAAAATACTTCACGGCCCCTTGAGGATCGTTCTGTTCAACAGCAAAGAGATACCCGGTGAGCCAATTGAGTTGTGTGTCATCTTGATACTGTTCAAGGCCCAGATGAAAAATGGATTTTGCGCCTATAAGATCGTCTTTCACAACCATCAAATACTGTCCGCCGTAGTAGTAGTTTTCATAAAACTTCGGATCTAGGGTGGCGATTGTTTTAAAGCGTAGATACATCCAGGAATTAAGGTTCTTCTGTTTGTAATGATCAAGATCAGATTCCATGAGGGTTTGGATCCAGATGATGTCTGAAATAAGTCTCTTCATTCCTACGGATAGTACTTTTAGTAGATCGCCGCGAATGTTAATCGCTTCACTTTGCTTGTCGACGACGGGTTTCGGGATGGTAATATTTCTAGAAATCAGAAAAGAAGCGACAAAACATAAGATGGTCATGGCTGGTATTAACGTGCGAGTCATGATTGCCTTTCCATAAACAGACCGTGATAATTTCAGTATATGCTCACCTGGGACAGTACGACGAAAATTTTCAAAGCAGACTTATTCGCTCCAGCGTTTACGGCACTGGATAATGTCTCGTTTGGAATTCCAGAGGGCTCCATGGTGGGGTTCTTGGGAGCCAACGGCGCGGGAAAAACCACCTCTCTCAAAATCGCTCTCGATTTCATCCGCCCTACAAGTGGTCGAGTGGTCTACGGTCCTCAGCTCGGTGGGAGCGCGGCGAATGCTTTTAAGAATATTGGATTCCTTCCAGAGCGTCCTTATTACTATCCGCATTTGAAGGGACGGGAATTCATCCAGTTCATGGGCGAGCTTTCGGGCATGAGGCGAAAGACGATTAACGAAAAGATCACACCGCAGGCCAAAAGATTCAGACTTGATCATGCCCTCGATCGCGAACTGAAGACATATTCCAAGGGAATGCTTCAGAGGATTGGATTTTTAGTAACGGTTCTCCACGAGCCTAAACTGATTATTCTCGATGAGCCACTCTCTGGACTTGATCCCGTTGGTCGCAAAGAAATGAAAGACATCATGGTGGAGATCCATAAAGAAGGGCGCACGGTCTTCTTTAGCAGCCACATCGTCTCTGATGTTGAGGAAGTTTGCGACCGGGTCATCTTCCTGCGCCACGGAAAGTTGATCTACGATGGACCCGTTCTTCCTTTGTTACAGGATAACGCCAAGCAGGTTTGGAAATTCACACTTCCCTCCGGCGCCGTGTTCGAAGGAATCAATTACCTGAGCAAGACTGCGCTCGGAAGCGGGCTGGAAAGCTATGTCGTCGAGACACATTTGAAAGACCAGTTTGTGCAGGAAATTGTGAAGAGAAACATTTCTCTCATCGGCCTTGAGCAACAAAAACCACACCTCGAAGAGATCTTCTATCAGACGAGGAACAACTAGTGCTTATGTTTACCAAGGCCCTCATCGTCGCGCGCTACACATTTCAGGAAATGCTCAAAAGCAAGATCTTGTGGAACGTGGCTTTGCTAGGTTTTGGTATTGCATTGATGACTTTCGTGGCGGCGGAATTTACATTTGGGGTACCCGATCGTGTGGCGCTGGACCTTGGCCTTGGGAGTCTCACCCTTTCAAGTTACGGAATTACGCTCTTGATTGGTATCAACTTGATACGCAAAGAAGAAGAGTCGAGAACGGTCTACCTCATTATCTCGCGACCCGTGAGTAGAGTCGCATTCTTAATTGGCAAAATGCTCGGCGTTTCTACTTTCCTTGTTCTAAATCTTTTTCTTCTCTCGCTCGTCACAGTAGGTGTCGTGCTTTCATTGGGTGGGAATATTTCTTCACTCGCCCTGACGGCCATGTTTTTTTCTATGCTCGAGGCCATCATGTTGTTGTCGGTGGTGGTGGCCCTTTCCTTATTAGCGAACCAGGCCATCGCACTCATGGGAGCCATTCTACTTTTGGTAGTCGGACATGCGATCAATGAAACCCAGAGTATCCTGTATGTACAGTTGCGTCCGTGGCTCAGTAATGTTGTGGAACTCTATCACTTGGTTCTTCCGGGATTCTACCGTTTTAATTTGAAAGATCTTGTGCTGTACCAGCAGGAACTTGCCACGGATCAAATCGTGAGAACATTTTTTTACTGGCTGTTTTATACGACTGGTCTCATTTCATGCTCGGCATGGATCTTAAACCGGAAAAACCTGGATTAGCCCATGACTGAAATGATCCCGCTCTATAAAGTTTTTGCTGCCATTTTTGGCGCCATGATCGGCAGCTTTCTAAACGTCGTCATCCATCGTCTCCCGATCGGAAAAGATCTCGTCTTGGCGCGCTCAGAATGCACTTCCTGTGGGGCACTCATTCCCTGGTGGTGTAACGTTCCGGTCATGAGCTGGATCGCCCTTAGAGGGAAGTGTCGTGCGTGTGCTGCTCCGATCAACGTTCGTTACGTACTCGTTGAGGCCATCACGGGTCTGATTTTCTTTCTAAGTTTTCCAGGCGATTTGACAGCGACCTCAATGTTCCAATGGATCTTCTTAGCTGCCATCTCTTGTGTCCTCATCTGTCACTTCTTCATCGATCTTCAGCACAAGCTATTGCCTGACGTACTTAACATCTACCTTCTCTGTTTAGTTTTACCTTATGCGGTTATTTTCTTTGCCCCTATGCACTGGTTGTCCGGCGGCGCTTTTGGTTTTTTAGGTCCCTTGGCCGTGTCATGGGGCTTTTATAAATGGAAGGGTAAAGTGGGTCTTGGTGGTGGTGACATCAAACTTTGGGGAGTTTTGGGAATTTTTTTGGGGCCCTTTGGAATCCTAGAAAATATTTTTATGAGTTGCTTGCTTGGGTCCGTCGTGGGCATCGCTCTTATTCTGGCCAAACGCTATGATCGCGATGGCGGTATTCCATTCGGGCCGTTCATTATTGTTGTGACTCTCATTCAAATGTATTTTCCCGGCCTCATTGGCCAATTGGGTTTTCAGATTTTTTAGCTAAGCTAATTCCGATCAAACTAGTCAGTTGGGCGTGGCAGTAAATCCTTGAAGACACGTTTCAACGCGTCCTATAATCAAATCAACTTTGTGTATTTCCATGGGATAGGTGCCCTGCGTGCCATCATTGCAAGAAAAAATTCAAGAGATGCTAGGTGGTATTTCCACTGGCTCGGCTATGGGTCTCGACCTAGGTTCACACAGTATCAAGGTGTGTGAAGTATCTGGTTCGCGAGGAAAATGGCGTCTTGATCGCTTTGCCATGATCCCACTCAGCGAAGCTGCGATCATCGAAGATGAATTTCAAAAGCCCGAAGAAATTGTTGAAGCGATTCAGGCAGGTCTAAGAACTGCTGGGATTAAGTCTAAGAACGTGGCGCTTGGTCTCTACGGTCAGAATACGATGACGAAACGTATGTCTGTTCCTGACGGTACGAAGGAAGAAATTCAAGATCACATTATGTGGGAGTCCGAGCAGTACATTCCATTTGGCGCTGACGAAAGTGAAGTTGATTTTCATATTATCGGTGAAACTGAAGGCGGCGGTAAGGATACGCTGGTGGTTGCGGCTCGCACAGATCTCGTTGAACGTTTTCAGGATTTGATGAAAGAAGCAAAACTTCAGGTCAAAGTTGTCGACCTGAATGTTCTCGCTCTGGCAAACCTTTTTGCCGAGACAGCAGTAGTAGCAAACCCTGAGTTTGATGAGGGAAGTATTCTCATCGATTACGGAGCTCAGAGTATCAAGATTATTATTTACCGAAACGGTGGACCGATTTTCACGAAAGAACTACCAGTTGGTTGTTCTTTGATAACCGAAGAAATCCAGCGACAAATGTCGGTAAGCTACGAAGAAGCGGAAGACCTCAAGATCTCGCAGGATGAGAACGGAAACCTGCCAGAAGAAATACTCGCCATCATTATGAGTCAGCTTGAAGGGCAAATTTCTGAGATTAAAAAAAATCTCAACTTCTACATATCTGCAGGCTCGACTGAGCAAGTGAAGCACTGTTTTATTGTTGGTGGAGGCTCTCGCCTTGGTATTCTGAAAGAGACTCTGAGCCGAACACTCAATATGGAAGTCGAGCACTTTAACCCATTCGAGTACGGTTTGAAGTGTAGTAGTGGCGCTCTAGAAGACAATGCGGATCTCATATCATCCGTTGGTTGTGTGGCCATCGGACTTGGATTGAGGGCTTAGCATGATTGAGATTAACCTCAGTACCCTAAAAAAGCCTCTCGACCTTGCCAATGTCGGCGGATTTGACCTCTCAAAGCTGAACGTTAAGTTGGTTGTATTGGCTATTATACTACTCTATATCCCAGATTTTTTCATCATCGATAGCCTTGAAAAATCTAAGATTGCTGCCGATGCGGAGTTGCAGGAGCTGATTCAGACAAAAAATAAACTTACCAAGCGTGTGAATGCGCTGAAAGAATTTGATAAACAGGTACAGCAGCTCAAACGACGTGAGCGGCAATTGACGGAAAAACTAGAAGTCGTAAAAAGCATTTTAACTACCAAGCGCAATCCTTGGAACATTCTAGTCTACGTTGCGAGGAACATCCCACCTGAAATCTGGTTAACTGAAATAGCATTTCAGGGGGAAGAGCTTATTTTTAAAGGTCTTTCTCTAGACTATGCCAATCAAGGTATATTCTTAGATAGTCTTAAAAAGTCGGTCTTTTTTGACAAGAACATAACCTACAGTAAGGTTCCTCCGACCGGAACCTCGGAAACGCAAAAGAATTTAGCTCCGTTTGAGATCAAAGCTCGTATTGCGAGGTTTGAATAATGAAAGACCTCCTAAGTAATATTCTTTCAAAATTACACCTCATCATCTTTCTCTACGGTGCCTGGAGCTTCTATACAGTCTATAGTGACTACGAAACTCAGCTCGCAGAAATTACCCAGCAGCGACCCGCCATTGAAGATGAGATTAAGAAGGCTGAGCAGAAACTTGGACAAATCGATGAGTTTCGCAAGAACGTCGATCAAACCAAGCTTCGTGTTAATGAGGTCTTTGGAAACATCGAGAAAGTGCAGCGCCAGCTCCCCTCTGAGATCAACGACATCGAAGTCTTAGATTATCTGTCGAAAGAAGGACGTTCTCTTAATATGCCAGAGCTCGAACCTAATCCCCGGGAAGAGCAACCTCTGGGGTTCTACATCTCGAAGCAATACAACATTAAAGGAAAGGCAACGTTTTTACAGTTTGTTGTGTTCCTTGAGCGCATTAACGGCGCGGAACGACTTTTCAATGTGAAGAATTTCAAAATTATTACTCCTGTAGAAGCGCAAAAAGGAAGATTTCAAGTCGTCGATTTTGATACGACAATTGATACTTTCAAATTTAACTCGAGCCACAAAGAATCGTCCGGCGTGGACGAGATAGTATCCGAGATTGAAGGAGCCGCGACTGAACGCAAGCCACGAGGAAGGAAAAGAGAGGCAGCTGAATGATGACTCTTTTTCTTATGGTTTGTTTGAGTTCTGGCGCTTGGGCACAAGGAGGTACTCGCATGCGCGAGACCTTTAAAGCCATGACAGCTATTGAAAATCCTTTTGAGCTTCGTGATCCATTTAAGGCCCCGTTGCTAAAAGGTGAAACAGAGGCCGGTCGACAAACCAAAAGCCTCATACGCGATGGAATTTACACCAACATTGAGCAAGCAGAGATTAAGGACATCAGCACCCTTCGGATTGTAGGTGTGATGATCGGTAAAGAACGTAGGGCACTCGCAAAAGTTGCGGGTGGTACCAACATCATCGTTCTCAAAGAGGGAATGCGATTGGGCTCTGACAATGCGGAACTCAAGGCAATACACCCTGGTGGCGTAATTCTTGTCGAAAAATTAGTTAACGTTTACGGCGAGGAAGAATTTTTGGAGACAGTGATCCCCATTTCGCAGTAGAATGAAGCAAGGCATCGGACCACTTGTCTTAAAAGAAAGAGCGAGCGATATGAAAAACGGATTTTTCATTCTGGCCCTCAGCGGAATTCTAGTTCCTGTCCCTTCATGGGGGCAGTCGATCAAAACTGTAAACTTTTTCCAAGAAGGAGAAGTGAGCAAGCTTGTGATCGAAGTCGACAAGCCTGTGCTAGCCGATAGTTTCCATGTCAAAGACGATAAACAAATCATTCTCGATCTCAAAAATGTCAAAGCTGATAAGAAGCTTCTTAGGGGTATTGATACGTCTGAGTTTGATGGTGCCGCTGTTTATATTTCCGGCTACACGAAACCTGGCGCATCTCAGGATGTACGTTTTGCAATCCAACTACGTGACAACGTTCGCTCTGTTTTAGAAACCCAAGGCTCAAAAATCATACTCAGTATCGAAAACCGCTTTGGTGTTTTCTCAAAAGCTAAAATTCGAACCTCGGAAGCTGGGCCAGTCTCAACGACAGCATCAACGAGCCTTAATTCTTCTGCGGGAACTGAAGACGCTGTTCGTTTAAATGTACCTCGCTCAGCTGCGATCGAAGATATTTTGGATAATCTTACTTTGTCGGGCCCTAAAAAATATATTGGGAAGCGCATCTCGATAAATGTAAAAGACATTCCTCTTCCAGATTTGTTGAGAATGATTGCTGATACATCTGGCTTCAACATCATCATCGACTCGGAAGTCTCGGCGGTTAAACCGTTAACGCTGGCACTGACTAACATCCCTTGGGATCAAGCACTCGACACCATTTTGGCCTTGTCCAAATTAATCGCTACCAAGAACTCCAACATTCTTTCAATCAAATCCCTTGAGAAAGCTACGAGTGAGCGTGAAGCTGAAGCTAAAGCTGAGGAGCTAAAGCTGGGCTTGGAGCCTCTTGTTACGAAAATTTTTCCTATTAGCTACGCCTCCATCGCTGATCTTCAAAAAATTCTCAAAGACTACCTCACCGAAAAGCGTGGGAAAATGTCGGAAGACATAAGAACAAACAGTCTCATTGTGAAAGACACAGTCGATTCGATCGAGCGCATGAAGAAAATCATCGAGCTCCTCGATACGCAAACTCCGCAGATTCTCATCGAGAGTAAAATTGTCGAGGCTACTGAGAGCTACAGCAAAAGAATTGGTCTAACAAACGGAATTGGATTCGGATACGATCCAATTTCTGTAGTTCCAGCTGGAGGCGCACCCCCGACAGGTGCAAATGTTGGGTTTAACTTCTCTTCAGCCAGTGGCGGTCCGGGCGGAGCAGCTTTCGGTATCAATATTAGCACGTTTAAGCGTCTCGTTAACCTCAACATGGCTCTCGAGCTCATGGAGTCTGAATCCAAGGGCCGTATCGTTACTGCTCCAAAAGTGATCACACAAAATAAGACCGCGGCGACGATCTCTAGTACTGAAGTTTTTAACTTCCCGATCTCTACGATTGTGAATGGCGTTATTACTCAACAGCTCACATCGATTAGTGCACCCCTCAACTTAAGCGTCACCCCTCAAGTAACGAATGAAGGTTCTATCAACCTTGATGTAACTCTCACTAAAGGCAGTTTCCAGGCTCAAGCCGTGGGACCTCCAGGAACAGTTACTCGTAACCTAACAACAAAGGTTCTAGTAGATAACGGATCAACTGTTGTCTTGGGTGGCCTGTACACAACAAATACTACCGAAAGCCATTCAGGAATCCCATTCATGAAGGATCTCCCATTGGTTGGATGGCTATTTAGAACTCCACACAATCCAAATACTAGTAGAAGTGAGCTTTTGATCTTCCTCACTCCACGAGTTATCAACCAAGAAGAAGCGGGTTTGGTTGATCGCCAAAGTGCTTCGTCTAATCTCTAAGGGAGTAGCCTGTGGCTGTTCGTCGCCCAGCCTCTGCTCTCCTTAGCCGATACCTCGAACAATACAGACGCCAGCCTGGATCGCGTGTCTTCGCGCCTCTTGCAGAGGCGTACAGAAAACTTGGGATGACCGATGAAGCCTTGAAAGTCCTTAAAGAAGGAATCAAGCGTCATCCCGGCTATGTGCTGGGTTATCTTGTACTGGCTCAGTGCTATCACGATCAAAAAAAGAACGATGCAGCCTACCAAACACTGCAACCTCTGACAGCACACAATCGCGATAACCCAGGACTACAAAAACTTTTTGCACAAGTTTGTTTAGAGATGGGTCAACTCGATGAAGCACTAGAAACATTTAAATATCTCTTGTTCTTAAATCCGAGCGACAAGTACGCTGCCTCACAAGTACTCGCATTAGAAGATGATCTTCAAAAGAAAAAAACGGTACGTCCACAGTCGGTGGTCCTTAAAGCTCCACCTACATCTTCTTCTCAATTCGGAATTGATGAGGATGATTGGGCCATGGTGGATTTTGCTCCAGAAAAAAAAGAAGAAGCATCTGACACCAACGAAGAAGACCGGTGGTCCATGGGTTCACCTTCATCGATGCCAACTCCAGTTGTAACGAAGGAAGATGACTGGAAAGTCATGTCTCGTTCCATAGATGATGATTTCTTTAGTGACGATGAAGTTACCCCGGAAGACGCCGATGCTCCATTGCCTGAAGACACTACGCCGGTGGCATCTCACACTTTAGTTGATCTTTACGTGGCCCAAAATCACATCGCTCCTGCCATCGATTTGTTGGAAAATATCATTGCCTTGAATCCCAATGACCGCCGCTCGGTATTGCGTCTGAACGAATTGAAGCAGCAAGTTTCAGCTCCGCAAGATGATGGGCAAGAAGAGCTCATGCGCTTAGTTGAGACGCAAGTCCAGGCACCGCATGCTGTAAAAATGGAGCGAGCACTCAAACTTTTCTTGCAGCAAGTTCAGCTCACAGCGATGGAAAAACAGGATCACCATGGCTGATTTTCTTATTATTAACGGACCCAACCTCAACATGCTCGGTAAACGTGAGCCAGAAGTGTACGGCACACTCACGCTTGAAGATGTTCGCAAGCATACTGAAGCTAAGTTGAAGGATGAGGGAGTTAAGCTTGAATGGTTCCAGAGTAATCTCGAGGGCGAGATTGTAGAGAGAATTCAGAAAGCTGCATCGCAGAATTATCGTGCTATAGTCATTAACCCGGGTGGTTATGCTCACACCTCTGTGGCTATCCATGACGCTCTTAAAATCCTGCAAATTCCAGTGATTGAAGTTCACCTTTCACAAGTCTATCGTCGCGAAGACTTCCGACAGACTTTATTGACGGCAAAAGCCTGCATGGCCATAATGACCGGGCTCGGAAAAGACGCCTATTGGCTTGCCGTTAAGTCGCAACTCTAGAAAGGAAGCCCCATGTATCAGACCACTGACTTCAGAAAAGGTCTCAAAATCGAGATCGAAGGAAAACCTTACCTCATCGTGGAATTCCAACACGTGAATCCAGGTAAAGGTTCAGCATTTGTTCGCACCCGTCTCAAAAATCTAGAAACAAACCAAGTTGTAGAAAGAACTTTCAAAGCTGGTGTTGAAACGGTTGATACTCCTGATCTTGAAGAACGCGAAATGGAGTTCAACTACGGTGACATGGAAGGCTACAACTTCATGGAACAATCAACGTTCGAGATGGTTCACCTCTCGAACGACCAAGTTGGCGATAACAAAAACTACCTGCAAGAAGGTATCAAAGTTTTCGTTCTCTACTTTAATG
>JAKFUR010000133.1 GCA_021732585.1 Bacteriovoracaceae bacterium | reverse complement strand
GAAAAGAATTTTGCGAAGGAAGAGTCCATGAAGGACATGAGCCTACGTTTTCATCACCAAGCCGCAGTCGAGATCTGGGAGCAGTTCTGCCGCTCTCATCATGATCTCTATGAGCTGACTTGTGACTAGTATCAGGCTTTGCTGTCTGGTGAGATCGAAGCTCTCGAAGACATCATTGCCAAAAAAGAAACTGTTGTGGCCACCATTAGCCAATGGGAAGCACAACGTTCTGCCCTCATTACAACACTCAATGCTGAGCGCGCACCAAGTGACGAGCTCATTATCAACGTGACTGGCCTGCTTAAGGTTTTGCGTCCCGTTGAAGACACTCTTTCGATTCCGGCCCTTCATAATTTGAATTCACTCTTGATTGATGTGATCACTCGCATCCAAGAACAGAACAAGCGCAACCAAATGTTTCTTAACCGTGCGATGTCATCACTACGAGAAATCCGTGAAGGCTTCAGCGGTAAAAAGCAATACACCACTTACGGCGCCGACGGGATGACCCGCGCGGCTAGCCGCTAAGATAGGGAGAGCAAGTTGTCTGCCGATTTACTCAGTATTGGTAAATCAGGTCTCTTCACTGCGAAGAAGTCCATGGAGACTACTTCTCATAATATTTCTAACGCTAATACCGAAGGCTTCTCTCGCCAGGAAGTCCGTACCAAGACCGGCATCACGCTGAATGAAGGCCCCTATGTCATGGGTACCGGCGTAGACATTCAAAGTATCAAGCGTGGTCATGACGAACTCGTAGAGAAAAAACTTAATAGCAGCATCAGTGCACACAATTTCAATGAAGAGCGCTCAACTCAGCTGGGTCACATCGAAGAGATCTTCAATGAAGTGAACTCTGAAGGTATGAACAAAGTTCTGAATCGCTTCTTCAATACCTTCCGCGAACTTTCAAATCGTCCCGAAGACGAGACCGTACGTGGACTCGTACGAGAAAATGCCAAAATCGTTGTCAGTGACTTTCACCGTATTCAGAAAGACATTGATCAAACTCGTAACGGCATCAATAAAAAGATTACTTTGATTGTGGATGACATCAACCACATCGCAAAAAATATCTCTAAGCTGAACCGTGAGATCGCAGCGAATGAAGTTGGCGGCGCTGAAGCCAATGATTTGCGCGACCAACGTGACGGAGCTCTTCGCCAACTCGCCGAGCACTTCCCTGTCCAGGCCTACTACGACGAACAGAATCGCTTCGTTGTGAACGTAGAGGGGATGGGAACACTCGTCACCGGTGACCTGGAGCAACAGCTGATGGTCGGCAACCGTGTCGCTGCTGAAGACTCAAACGACCAAAAACCGCATCTTGAAATCTATTTCAAATCTCGTCCCGGCGAGGCGATCTCAAGTCGTTTCCGCAACGGTACTCTTGGTGCGTTATTGAGCTCACGCAACAACGACCTCCAAGCTGTAGAAGATCAGCTCAACGAATTGGCCCATGGACTTGCCAATGCGACCAACGCCATTCACCGTCGCGGTTACGCCAATCGTGAAGTCCCTATTGATCAAACTACAGGCACACCGATGCCTGGTCTCGCTAATGGCCCAGTCACTGGCATTGATTTCTTTAAACCGCCAACGGGTTTGAAGCGCGCAGCTGAATACCTTCAGCTTTCAGACGCAATTAATGAAGATGTGAATAACATCGCCACGGGTCTTGAAGCAAACGCTCCCGGTGACAACCGTGTGGCGATTGCGATCTCACGCTTGCAGCATGAAAAGGTCTTAGGCGGCGGCACAACGACATTTGAAGAACACTATCTTAAGACCGTCGGTAACGTCGGCATGCAGATGGCGAAAGCTAAAATCGACACTGAGCAATCAGGTGGAATTTTGGCGCAGGCACAATCAATCAAAGAGCGCATCTCGGGTGTCTCGTTGGATGAAGAAAGTGCAAACATGATTAAGTACCAGAACGCTTACGAAGCTTCGGCAAAGGTCATCAAGGCCTCTGACGAAATGTTCAAAGCGGTGCTGGGACTTATGAGTTGAGGTAAGCGATGACGCGCGTATCGGAAAATAGTTCGATCCACGCCATCAAACACTCTGTGGGTAAATCCAAGAGTAAGGTGGAGGATTTGCAAATTCGTGGTTCGACCATGAAGCGCATTGCTAAGCCTTCTGATGATCCTATTGGCAACGTCGATCTCTTGCAGATCCGCTCACAAAATATTGATGCTCAACAGTACTTACGTAACGTCAGTTTTGCTCAGACAAGCTTGAGTTTTACCGAGAACGTCTTGGAAGAGATGACTGATATTTTGACTAAAGCGAAAGAACTCGCCATCGGCCAAGCATCAGATATCTACAATCCGGAAGTGCGCCAGAGTGTTGCGAAAGAAATTCACCAGCTTCGTATGCAGGCGTTGAGCCTTGCGAATAAACGTAACGGCAACCGCTACATTTTTGCGGGCCAAAAACTTCTCACCAAGCCTTTCGACAACGAAGGCAAGTACATGGGTGATAAGAACAAAATTCATATTGAGATCAACAAAGATGTTTTTATCCCTGTGAACGTAACGGGTGCAGAATTATTCTTTGATAAAGAAGCACGTCCAAGTTCGAAGCTTACACTTCCGGACGATCCAGCTAAACTTCCTAATCCTCAGATGGATGATCCAGTCTCGATGAACCGAACGCCTGCCTCTGTGGTACCTGCTTCAGAAGTAAGTAATGTGCGCTCGAGCATCTTTGACGAACTTGCTTCTCTCGAGAACGCTTTACTCACCAACAACCCGGACATCGTGCAGAACTTACTCGAGCAACTTGACCGCTCAATCGATCGCGTGATTGCTCATCGTACTCAGGTGGGTGCTCTATCGAATAATATCAATAATGCTGAGAACAACATTGAGAAGCAGAAGCTCCTTAATGAAGAGTATAAGACCAAGGTCGAAGACGCTGATGTCACCGAACTCTTTTCCAATCTCCAGAAAGAGCAGAACATCCTTAAGGCGACTTACCAGGCCAGCGGAACACTCATGAACCAGCAGCTTATGGACTTCCTGCGTTAAATAAATCGCACACCGCCCTAACTCAATCTTGCCTAAAGTCGTAAATTATTCTTGCAAATCCTGACAAGCGGTCATATATGTGGCTTCGACTCTCGCATGAAGAGTGTCGTTGTCAGCTCACTGACACACTATCAAGGATTGAACATGCTGGTTCTGACAAGGAAGCTTGGAGAAAGCATCGCGATTGATGATCATATCAAAATCGTGGTTGTACAGATTAAGGGTAAACAAGTTCGCTTGGGTATCAAGGCTCCTAAAGAGACCAAGATCCACCGGGAAGAGGTTTATCAAGCGATTCACGATCAAAACGTTGCCGCTGTGCAAGTAAACATGGATGACATCTCCAGATTGGGCGAAGAGCTCAAAAAGAAATAATTTTCCTCCTTGATCTAAGTTCTCGTTGACTGCTACGATCTGAATGATAAGGTAAAAATACCTTACTGTTTTATTTCGGAGGCGCAGTGAAAGTTAAAACCACGAGATTTGGGGAACTTGAACTCAACCCGAGTGATATCATCACCTTCCATGAAGGCCTTTTGGGCTTTGATAACCTCAAAAAATACTTCGTTGTCGACCCAGGTGATAGCACCCTGATTCTTTGGCTCCAATCAATCGAAGACGAAAAAGTCGCCTTCCCGATTATTGAACCGAAGATTTTCAAACCTGATTACATTGCCAAGTTGCTTCCTGCTGACTTGAACGGTCTCGAGCTTGAGACACTCAGCAACGCGAAGCTCTATAGCATCCTCACAATCCCAGCTAACGTTGTGGAAATGAATGCTAACTTGAAGGCTCCTATTGTTATCAACAGTGCGAAAAAAGTCGGCAAGCAGATCGTTCTTGCTGATAGCAAGCTCACTGTTAAGCATGAAATGTACAAAGAGCTTAAGACTTACATCGTGAACTTCTCTTCTGATGATTCGAAACGTACAACATTCGCTCCAAGCATTACGCTTGAGACGGGTGACTTGCGTACGAACAAAGAGAACTTCAATCGTCTTACCAACGAAATCTAATTCAAATTTAAATGCTTGAAATAAAAAAGCCCTCGAAAGAGGGCTTTTTTATTTCTGCATGTGTGTAGTGATTCTTAGACTGAAATATTAGTTTCAGTAGCCGTGCGAGAAAGCTGCAAATACATCTGCGCTTCTGAATGAGAAGGCTCACGTGAAAGAACGTTCTGCCACTCTGATTGGGCTTCAATGATGTTGCCGTTACCATAGTACAAGAGGCCAATCGCCATACGCGCAGGAACGTAGTGAGGATGCTCTACCTTGAGGCGCTTCAATTCTTCGAACGCCTTCGATACAAAACCTTTTTTAGAGTAAAGCTTGGCGATCTTGATACGAATTTCAAGATTATCAGGATCGAGACCTACCGCCTTGTTGTACTCAAACAAAGCTTCATCCCAGCGCTGATATGAGCCGTACATTTCGGCGATCTCATAGTGCTTGAGAGAGAATTTCTTATTTACGTGAGGCTCAGCGAGACCCTGTTGAGGCGACATCTTCACGTGCTGGTTGGCCTTATCGAAGACAGCTTTGGCTTCTTCGTATTTGCCGATATCGTTCAGAATCACTGAGAGAGAGATCGAAGCATCTGTGTGATGAGGATCAAGCTCTAGAACGCGATTAAAGCCTCGTACGGCCTTCCCGAGCTCTCCACGCATGTGGAAGATGTTAGCGAGGTAGAAGTACGCCTCGGTAGCATTAGGATCACTGTCGACAATTTCATTGAAAAAGAGAGACGCGGTTTTGAGATCGTTCTTTTGGAAAGCATCTTTTGCTTTCCGCATGAGATCACTGAGCTTTAGATTTTCCAAGCTCCCTCCTAGCGGGTTTCACGTCGTTGGCATTGTTTCTCCCACGATCGTATCTCCTCCGCTGTCTCCTTGTCGACTAAGGTCTGGAATTTTTCCGCGTAGAGCAGGCATTCGTCCCACTTCTTCATCTGACATGAAGAAGCTACAACCCTCAACATAGAATGTTGACGGACGTCGGCTTTATCCGCATGGCGGCTGAGAATATCAATGTACCAATAACGAGCGGCCTGCCAGACCTTCGTCTTAAAATAAAAATCTGCTATATAAACATCTTTTTCACGCAGCATCTTATAAATTTTAGCCACGCGATCCTTCGCTTTGCGGACTTCTTTAGCATCTGGATACTTAGCGATAAGTTCCTCAAAAAACTTGAGGGCTTCAGCACCACTCTCAAGGTCACGATCAATCGTCTCAGGAACTTGTTTGTAGTAACTTTCGCCAATCATGAAGATGACGTAGGCAATTTTCTCGTGCTTCGGGTGAAAATCACGAAAAAGAAGGAAAGAAGCTGCCGCTTCCGGATAACTTTCTTGCTTAAACTGAACTTCAGCGAGCAGCAACTCGGCGGGAGTGGCGTAGTAGCTGTAAGGGTGTTCCGTTTTGATTTGCTGAAGTTTTTCAGTGGCGAGAATATATCGCTCACTTTCCGCTAACTCTTGGGCTTCTTTGTAGAGTTTCTCAGCCGCTGTTTTACCTTCCGGGCCATCACTTGAACAAGAAGCGAGCAACATCAGTGTCGAGAGAAGCAAGACTAGCATTTTCATTTTTGATTCCCCACGACGACTTTCTAAATTTTTCGAAATCATAAACTATTACCCCACAACCAACCAGCTTTCAAAACAACTTCACTACGTGAGAGCCAGACTGTTTGTGCACTTTCATCATGAATCTTGATCCAATCACCATCAACCCAGCCGAGAACTCTTGCCCCAGCTGGCAGTGATCTCCCACCGGCAAACACTCGCGAAGGCCCTTCGTGCATCTCAATAGGCTTAAGGGCCACAAATGCAACACTGCTCAAGTGGAACCAGCCAACCAGAACGAGTGGAATGAGCCCTAAAGCCAAGAAGGTGGAGCGAATTTTTTTAGACACTGTTTTTTTGATGGAGAAGAGAAAAATGAGCGCAAGTGTAACGGCTACAAACCAAAGCTTCATAGGTCCTAGATACACCAACGCATTTGTGAAGTGTGGCCCTAGAGTCATTGATGAAGATGGTGTATCCACCGCAAGTTCTGCAACAACACCACGAAGTTGATGTTCAGTTGCATCAGAATAAAGCGTTAAAAAACGAGCTTTCTCGAGAGCGAAACGAGCCTCTGGATAATTTTCGCGTAGAGTCTGAAGAGTGCCTAGATTATACCAATAGGTGAATCCATCAACTTGGCCTTTTACGCCTTGCCACTGGTTCAATGCCGCATCGAAATCACGCTTCTCAACGAGCTGTGCGAATGTTGTAAGAGCGTCTGCGATGGTGCTATCCTCCGTCTAGGGGTCCATTATCCTCTTCGGACTTTGGGAAATCAAGAAACCTCCCCCATCAAAGGCATTCATGACACTCGGAGCAATAAGATCTGCTGAAGCAGACCGAGATAATGTTTTTTCACAGGCCTTGAGGACTCATGCCAAGTCCCTTGAGCTCGTGACCACGATGCCCGTGGGTGAGTGGAATTATGGCCAAGGGATCAGAAAAGCCCTGGGACAACAATTTTTCTGGGAACTTTCATCCAGCAATTTCTCCCCATTGGGACTTCATCATCCCACAGCGCTCGTCACCATTGATCGCCCTGTTTCAAACAGCGAAGCTCCTCAAAGTTTTTCACCAGACCTCCTTAAAGTCTTTCCTCAGCTCGCTGATTGGAAGTGGACTTTGGTGAATCGCGATCATCCGTGGATGAAGCGTCAGTGGACACACACCTCAGCTTGGAAGAAATCATCCGGGGATTGGCTTTTTGAAACTGATGCAACTTTTAAAGGTGCATTGGGATGGCAAGGTCTCGAAGAAGTGTCACAACTGAAAGGTTGGGCGGTTCAATTAAACTCTGGTCTCTGTTGGGTTGCCTCACTCTCAGAGCTTCCGTTAGATGGTCTGGATGCAGTGAACGAACGTGCTCAATTGCGCCTACTCCTAAGTGCTGATGCACTCGGACCACAAGGTCGCATGCAAGAACTGCGACTTAAGCTTCTAACAAGTTTTCCAGGTTCTACGATTCAAGGTTTAAATGTTCAGTTGACCTCATTCTCATATCAATCGATGGCCTTGAACGGTCTTTCTTGCGATGAAATTGATGAGAAAAAAATTGGTTTGTGCTTTCCTCTCTCATTTCTTGAAGAAGATTTAGCGGGAGTGGTGCAACTACTCTCGGTTAAGGGTTAATTTATGTTTATCTTACGTTCTGTGGCCGAAAGCGATCTGCGCGACCTTCTACATCTCAGCGAGATGGTATTGTTTATCAATCTACCCCCAGACGAAGACATCATCGAAACGAAAATTGCCAGCTCTTTGCAGGCGTTTAAGAAACCCAGCCAGAGTCTTTGGGAAAACTATTACATTTTCGTTTTAGAAAATCAGGCCACAGGAGAAGTCATGGGAGTCTCCATGATTCACTCTCAGCACGGCACCGAAGAAGAGCCTCACTTCTATCTCAAAGTGGGACAAGAACATAAATTCTCTCAAACAATCAATACCGGCTTTATCCACGGCACACTCAAGCTTGGGCTAGAGTTTGACGGACCTACGGAAATTGGCGGGCTCGTTCTCAATCCTGATTTCCGTGGCAGCAAAGAGAAGCTCGGCAAGCAGCTCTCTTTCGTACGCTTCCTCTACATGGCGATGTACCCTGAGCGCTTCAAGCCCGTGATTCACTCAGAGTTGATGCCGCCGTTTGATAAAGATGGGAACTCACCTCTCTGGGAAGCCATTGGCCGCCGTTTCATGAATATGGGCTACCATGATGCTGATGTACTCAGTCGAAGCAACAAAGAATTTATTCTGAGCCTTTTCCCTTCAGAAAATATTTATCAAACACTTCTTCCCATTGATGCTCGTGACTCAATTGGTAAAGTGGGAAAAGATACTGAGCCCGTAAAAAAAATGCTCGAGAGCATTGGATTCAAGTATACCCAAGAAGTAGACCCCTTCGATGGCGGTCCTCACTACCGTGCGGCCCTCAAAGACATCAAGCCTGTAAGAGAAATGGTGCGAGGAAAACTCACACACGAAGAGTTTGATGCTGCGAAAGCAAAAGATATGATGATCGCGATTCCTCAAGAAGATCATGACTTCTTTGCCGTAAAGGTCAAAGCCTGCGCAAAAGATGGAATCATTTCTGTAAATCAGAGAGATTTTGAAGAATTGAATGTTAAGTGGGGAAATGAGACCTGTGCGATTCCGTTCTAAGCTTGCTTCTTATCTACCAAGATTCCTTGTGTGCCAGTGATGCGAGTTTTTTCTTTTCCTTCAGTATCCGTCACGGTGACTCGGTAAAGACTCAGATCAGAATTACGACGATAACTCGCGAGTCCGTTCTGTTTAAAGATTCTTTCTTCCGACACGCGAAAGCGATCGCGCTCAGTCAGTACAAAGTCGAAAACATCAGGCTTGGATTTCTCGTAGGCCTCTGCTGCTTCTTTTTTGAGCTGAGCTTGTTTTTCAGAAGAAAGCACTCCAATCGCTTCGAGAGGACTCTCCGCTTGGGTAAACTCACGGGCCGAAATACCTTCTTGTTCAGGAGCAGGATGGCGTGTCGGAAATTCTATAACGCGAGCATCAGGCCTCGCGTCCTCTGACTCTTCTTCCCAAAACATGCCTTCTGCACCAGCCGCTTTTTTAAGCGCTACAATTTTTTGACGTGAAGCTTCAGTAAGAAGCTTCAAATCCTGTGGGCTGATGAGCCCTAACACACTCAAAATTGTTGATTTAACTGCACCCACAATAGTTCTCCTCCCTAGTCCTATCGGATACATCCCGGACAAACTTGAGCCCTTTAGGCAGGTATGCCTAGGGTGTTGATTTCAATGGTTTAAATTGGCAACTTGGGGCTAGACAAAAGCCCTGGTGGGACCTATAAATTCAAGGCTCGTGATTTTCATGTGTTGGGATGTGGCGCAGTGGTTAGCGCAGTAGACTGTTAATCTATTGGTCGTCGGTTCAACTCCGACCATCCCAGCCATTTTTTCTTTTCAAATTTCCCAGCTCAATGTGGCCGTGGTTTTTTCAATTATAATTTTTGTGTAATCCGCCGACGTGTGCTCACAACCTAATTGAGCGTGAGTCGACGAACTCGTAATCCCCAACAACTTCATCCCTGCTCTTCGACCTGCTTCCAACCCAGCCACTGTATCTTCCACCACTAAACATTCAGCTGGATTGATTTGTAGCTTACTCGCGGCCAACAAGTAACCTTCAGGATCCGGCTTCCCTTTCTTGACATCATTGACCGTCACCAGAATCGCCGGCAACTTAATGCCCGCAAGCTTGAGACGATGCAAGGCCAGTCCACGATCTGCTGAAGTGACAATCGCCCATGGATAATCTTTGAGTGTTGCAAGCAGCTCTTTGGCACCTGCTATGGCAGTAATTCCTGCAGACTCGGCCAGCTCACTTTTGAGAATCCACTCTTCTTCCTGCGCCAAATCTAAATGAGGGGCAAGTAGCTTGATTGAATCACGAGCGGGTTTACCATGAATGGAATGTAGAACGTGCTCAACGTCGAGACCATGTTTGCGTGCCCAGTTGCTCCACACCATTTCTACAGCTGCTATTGAACTGACGAGGGTGCCATCCATGTCAAATAGGATGGCCTTAATGCCAACGATGACTTTCTTCATGGATTTGTCATACCATGGCGCCATGTTTATGGCCTCCTCAACTTGGATCGAACGCTGCGAAGAACGTGCCATTAAGGCCTGTCTCAAACTCGCGAATGAGCTTCCTAAAAAGCTCGCAGCAACAGCGCGGCTTGTCGCCCATGCGGAGAAAAGCTGGGAGTGGAAACATTTTTGGATTGAGAATGCCTCTCTCTGGCAACGCCAAGATAAGCGCACCCAAAACCTAAAAGGTGATTGGGGCCCAACACACGAACTAGTCTTCGAAGATTGGAATAAGAGCGAACATGCCGAGCAGTTTCTCACGGCCTTGAACAAAGGGATGCCGCTCAAACTCGCCTCACAAAAAACACTCAAGACACTAGAAGCTCAACTACACCAACTGGCGATTCGTCATTTCGGCGCCAAAGGCGCACAGAGCGAGAGTTACAAAAAGCAATTTGAGCTTGGTGAGTTTCCTGGAGCAGCGTGTTCACAGAATATTTCTTTGGGGTTTGGTTACGAACTCGAATTCTATAGCTGGGATAAAAAATCTTTCCCGTCACAGATCGAGCGCATCACCCAAGCCCTAGATCTTGTGAAAACCTATTCGCCTGACTCGTACGTTTTGTTTCAGCGCTTCACCAAACGTATCGTGCCTATTAAGCAAAAAGAGTTCGTCAGCTATTCTCTGCAATCATTGCCGGGTCACTCCTTTATCAATCTCTATGATCGTGATGATCTTGATTTAATGGATGACCTCCTTCATGAGAACGGCCACCATCATCTTAATCATTATTTGATTCTTGAAAGCCCACTGCGCGAAGACCCTGACCAGATTTACTATTCACCATGGCGCCGATCTCTTAGGCCCGTACGTGGCATTTATCATGCTCATCTGACCTTCTTTTTTGCACTCAAGCTCTACCATGACCTCTCTGTGGCGCTGATTGAAGAACGACTGGAATGGCCAAGACCTTTGACTGCTAAAGAGAAAGAAAAAATCTTTTTCCGCTACGCTGAAGAATGGGTCATGCTGGAGTACACCGCTCTTGATCTCAAGCGCGCCATTCAATTTGGTCAGGTCTTACGTGCTGGGGTGAAGCTTCTGAATGAAATGGAATTCGATCGAAAAAAGCTTGGGAGTCTCTTTGCTCAGGTGCTCAAAAAGATGTCAATTTCGCAACGAAAAAAAATTCAGCAGCTTCGGGCAACACTCAAAGAGCAGGCGAGACTTACGCGAGAGTAAGAAGACTCTGCATTTCATTGGCCGGCATCATCTCACCCTTCTTCGCAGCGATCTTCACGCCTTCTTGCCATATACGACGCGCTTCCGACGTTTCACCTAAAGCTTTAAGTGCTTTACCGAGCGCCAGATAGGCCACAGCATAACCAGGATCCGTGAGCAGTACGCGCTCAAGATGTTCACGAGCTTTCTGAAATTGATGGCGCTCAAGACAAAGAGTTGCGAGACCAAAGTTGGCCAAAGCGTCTTCAGCGTCAATTTCAATTACCTGCAAAAACATCTTCTCGCGTTGCTGACGTTGTTGTTCTTCTTTTTCGAGAGCTTCTTTCTGAGCGCGCTCAGAGGCAGCTTTTTTTCCGAAGACCGCGAATTGTGCGACTGTGGCTTGGGCCTTATGGTCTTCCGCTTCTTGAATACGATCTTGGCGCATGAGAAAAAGCGAAAGATTGGTGTGGGCCATGACAGAGCTCGGATCAACGACGAGAAGCTTTCTCATCCAACTCTCGGCCTCTACATATTGACCTTGGCGACCGAGCAGTACACCGATGGCTTCATAGGCATCAGCAAAAGTTTCATCAACTTGAATCGTAAGCTCCCAAGTCTGACGTGCAAAAGCTTCATCGCCCTTAGCAAAGGCTTCTATTCCGAGATGATAAAGTTCAAGCGCACGCTCTTGCGCAGATGTTCCCCAACGAGGGTAGAGTTTTACTTTGAATTGAGAACTCAGTTCCATTCCTTCTACGCGAACGTCGCGAAGAATGTCGGCCTGATACCAATCACCGTCGTGGTCTGGATTAATTTTAGCAACAACCTTATCTTCTAAAACGAGCTGTGCTGGTACCGGGGCTGGTTTGAGATTTTGCAAAAGAACCGAAGCCCAAGCGGCACCACGGTTGTTGTGGATTTTGGCGACAACTTCTTGGCCAGGGAAACATCCCTTCTTCATATCTACAGCGGCATCAAACAAACGAGTTTGATTGATCAACTCGCCGACATGAAAGGGTATTTCAATTGAAGGGCAACCCTGCCAACGCAGCCAATTCGATAACTCTGCAGTAGAAGCGACTGGAACATCAGCAAAAGTTGTGCTTTGAATCCAAGTTGGTATGCTGGCCAAAAGACCGGCGACACCAGGAAGTGAACGACCGGCGCCAAAAGCGATCCACCAAATTTCTTCGTCCATGTCCTGATGTTCCACATCTTCAGAAATCACATAGCGCTCAAAACGTGAAAGTACTGCTGGCACAAGTTCAGTGGGAACCAAGAGAGTGGCTTCTTGTCCAACTGACCAAAGAATGAAATGGGATTCTACTTTGCCTGCTCGATCTAAAAAACTATGGAACGCCCAGGTCTCAGAAACTCGTTGAGTGCTTTGGCCTTGTAAAAATTCGAGAGCATCTGCTCCACGAACATGGATGCGATGAACTTTAAATGAGGATTGCGCCAAGGTGTGGCGAAAAAGAGCGAGCATCACACAGAGAACGATTCACCGCATCCGCAGGTATTCTTAGCGCTGGGATTCTCGAACACAAAGCCCTTACCATTCAGGCCATCTTGAAAATCTAAAGTGATGCCTTTCAGATAGATTGAAGACTTGGGATCGATAAGTACTTTAACGTCACCAAAGGTCATGACGTTGTCTTTTTCTTTAGCAGGAGAAAACTCAATCTTATAAGAGAGACCCGAGCAACCGCCCCCAATCACCGCCAAACGAAGACCCGCATCGGCCTGTTCAGGCGTGCGAATCGCCCGGATCTGTTGCAGGGCTTTTTCAGTTATATTGATGAGTTCGTGTTCCATGACTATCTCCCGAGAGAACTTATATAGAATTGTAGCAGACCCCTGGCAATACAAGGCCAGAAATGGCCTAGTCGACTCTCTTGGATTTCTTTTAGAAGCCCCGTATACTTGTGTAAGTACCCAAAATTGCGAAAATTAACATGGCCATCACACTTTACCATTATGTTCACTGCCCTTACTGCATCCGAGTTCGGATGGCGCTTGGGTATTTGAATTTGCCGTGGACCTCGCAAGTGCTTGCCTACAATGACGAAGAAACACCGGAGAAGCTTTCTGGGAAAAAGATGCTCCCAATAGCTGTCGTTGATGGCCAATCACAAAACGAGAGCCTCGAGATCATAACTTTAATAGATAAAAAAAATAGTTTAAGCAATGAAGTGTGGGGCACAACAGATGCAACACTTGATGAGCTTGGCAGCTGGGTTCATAATCTTGGCATGCCCTATTGGGTTTGGAGTCCCGAGTTCGACACTGCTTCGCGAGACTACTTCATCGCAAAAAAATCTATTAAGCGTGGTCCATTTCCTTTGCTCGCAAAACGTAGAAGTGAATTTGAAAAACCTATTCAAATGGTGCTTCAGAGATTAGAAACTCAGATTACACCTTTTTGGAAATCTCCCAAACTCACTATCCGCGATATCGGCCTTGCTGCCCACGTCTGGGGTCTCTTTGCAGTACCTGAATTTCGCTTCTCCCAAACCTGGCACGATTATCTCATGAGAGTTAAAGCGGAATGCCGCTTTGATTATCATCGAGATTTCTGGGAGAAGCCATGAAGGTCGTCGTTCGTGCATTTCTGCGAGGAACTGAGGTGCTTTTCGAAGTTGCTAAAACGCACGTCACATTCGGCCGCGGTGAGGAAGTTCATGTAAAGTTTACGGACGAAAACTGCTCGCGTGCTCATTGCAAGTTTTACATCGAAAACGGAAAGCTTTGGGTTGAAGATATGGCCTCGAAGAACGGAACAATCGTCAACGGTTTACGAATTCAAAAATGTGCAATTT
>JAKFUR010000101.1 GCA_021732585.1 Bacteriovoracaceae bacterium | reverse complement strand
GAACTACCGGCGGCGCCAGCGTGCCAGCCGGTATTTTCTGCGCTTCTGTCTTTTCTCAATGGTAAAGTCTTTCAAAGCCTCCGTAGTCAGCGACAATTCCCGGCGAAACAATTCGGTCCCCAGTTCATTGCGCGATACCACATGCACATTCCAGCTGGACTCTTCCAACCACGTTTCAATCGCCATGAAATTTAAGCTGCTGTCATTGGCCACCACACGCCAAGGATTCGCCACACCTGTGCCACTGCCAGGATAGGTTTTACCATGCAGCGGACTGGTGGTGAGTTCGAAGCTAAGTTGCCCCAAGAGTGCACGAGGAAACTGCATGACCTCTGTCATATGGCGATCGCCGGATACAAAGACAAACGGTGTAGGGACTTCCTTGAGCTGCTTAAGAAAATTCTCAAAGGCACGCGGATGGCGTCCTTCAAATGAATCAAACTTATGGTAGCCACCAAAAAATTGATCTCCTGAGATGAGCCAGGTCGGCAGCTGCGATGATTTGAGAGCACCCAACATCCACGCCTCTTGCTCAATTCCAAAATGCTCACCTTCCGGAAGTTGATGTTCACGGAAGCTGCGATTATCTAAAAAAGCGAAATGCATGCCACGCAACTGCAAACGAGTAGCAATACCCGGACCGGGGATCACGTTGTCGATGGGAAAGGCCGGCAGGAAAAAGGCTTTGAAAATCGCCTGGGCCTCCGTCTTAAGTGCATAGCTCGTGCCGCCATCTTTTTGGCCGTAGTCGTTGTCATCCCAGACACTGTGAACCGGGATCAGTTTTTTCCAGCGATAGAGGTCCAATGTGCGGCGATGATCCACATAGCGTTGCCAGAGTTGCGCGGCATCGGTGATTTCGGCTTCATCTTGGGCTGCGTAGACATTATCGCCAATCAAGAATACCCATTCTGGGTTTTGCGCGGCCACACTGGCCCACATCTTGGCCTGATGTTCACTTTGACGAATATCTGCACAGGCACCCACCACAAAACGTAGCCGTTCACCTTGATTGGAAAAGAGGCGAAAGATTCTTTGATCGAGGACCCGGCCTCGTGATTTAACGATGAGTTGAAAATCTTCACTGCCCGTCGGAAGTCCGGTGAATTGCACTTGGTGCATGACCCACTCAGAGCTGGGGCGTTCGACCATGATCTTCGCCGTAGATTGCACCGTTTCGCCGTTGGGCTTGATGACGATGAATTCCGCTTCTTGGGAACGATCAAGCAGAACATTGAATTCTACCGAGGTTTCATTTGTCGCCAGTTGAAGAATACTGACGCCTTCTTTGTGGGGAGTCGCGCTGTTATGAGCACAGGAAACAAAAAGTAGTAGAAGAAGAATTCTCATTTGATTTTCTCCACACGCCAAACAGCACCTGCATGATCATCAGAAACCAATAAAGCCCCTTCTTTATCCCACTGCAGATCGACCGGGCGGCCAAGCACCGTAGGAGTCTTTAGGAAGCCAGTGAGAAACGGTTTTAGTGCGGTGATCTGGTTTTGTTTATTGGGGCAACCGATCGACACTTCGTGGCCATTTTTTTTGGAGCGATTCCATGAACCGTGCAAGGCCACTAGGAAACAGCCCGGGTAGGCCTTGGCAAAACTTGCTGAGTTGTGAGTGAATAAAATTCCAATGGGTGCTGCATGGGCAGGAATCTCGATCACCGGAGGAGTGGTCACGAGCTTGGGCGGCATTTGGCCAAAGTAGTTTGGGTCTTTCACTTTTTTGGCATGCAAATAAGGAAAGCCATAGTGAGCGCCCACTTTCAGAATATTGATTTCATCGGGTGGCATATCATCACCCATCATGTCCCGGCCCATTTCTGTGAACCACAACTCTTTGGTTTGGGGATGAAAGGTCATACCTACACTGTTGCGAATGCCACGTGCGACAGTTTCCATTCCTTTGCCATCAAGTCCCACGCGATGGATTGAGGCATAGGGAGCGGGTGGCGGACACACGTTGCACGGTGCCCCCACAGGGATATAGATTTTTTCATCAGGCCCCAGCGCCAACGTTTTCCAACCGTGATTGAGATCATTGGGAAAATCAGTTTTGAGCGGCGTCAACGTGACCTTGCCACCTTTTTTTACGACGTCATCAATGCCACGGATAACGGAGAGACGAGAGATCTCGGCGACGTAGAGGTCACCTTTGTGCCACAGCAAACCACTTGGATGAGTCAGGTCTCGCAAGAGCACTTGGCTTTTACCGTTTTGAATCACGTGAACAAGACCGGCCTCCATGCTGCCTACATAGACAAAACCTTGCGGCGAGAGGGCCATCTGTCGAGCGTTGGCGGCGCTGGCCAGAAGCGTTACCTTGAAACCCTTCGGTGCCACGGGGAGAAATTTAGGCTGGGCGAGTGCAGGTATGGCCGCCCCGACGAGGCTTAAAACAAACGCTAATCTTTTCATAAAGCTCGTCATACAATATTCCTGAAGTCGGAGGTTTTAAAACATGGCATCAGCAGGCAAGCGTCACGCATTCATTTTAGGGGGCACGGGGGCCGTCGGACAACAGCTTTTGCGCCATTTGGTAGAATCAGACAGCTTCAGCAAAGTACATGCGCCTGTGCGTCGAGCGTTAGAAATCGAGCATAAAAAAATGATCACTCATGACTACTCAGAGTTTTTTCGTCCATGGCAACTCGATGTCTCACTCACAGATTTTTTCTACTGCTTCGGTTCGACGTTAAAGAAAGCTGGTGACCCAGAGAAGTTCCGTGAGCTCGAACTTCATACGGCACACCAAGCGCTCGTGGTGGCGAAGCAGACCGGTGTTCGTCGTTTTTATCTTGTAAGTGCCCAAGGAGTCGCGCCTCACTCCATGTTCGCTTACTTGCGCGTGAAGGCCGAAGTGGAGAAAATTCTCAAAGACCACTTGTTCCAAGCATTCTTCATCTATCGCCCATCGCTCTTGCTCGCGGCTCGTCCCGAATTGCGTATGGGTGAGCTCGTGGCACAGAAAACTATGGGGCCGGTGGCTGGAATTCTTCAGCGCTACTTACCTGGGCGTGCTCCGGTGCAGGCCGATCAAGTGGCGCGTGCCATGCTGACAGATGCACTGAAGGGTGACGAAGGACTTTTTGTCCGCGAGAACCGTCAGATCATCGAGCTAGCGAGCCTCATCAAAAAAACTAAATCCAAGAGCTAGTAGCTGCGTCTGCAAGCTGATGAGCGGTAATCCTACGATGGCGTCGTGATCAGCGCCTTCGATCTTTGAAAAGAGTTTCACACCCGTCACTTCGAGTTTATATGAACCCGCGCAATCCAGCGGCTGATCCTTCGTGACGTAGTTGCGGGCCTGCTGAAAATTCAACGCGCGCATCTTGAGATGAGTGACTTCCATGATGGGCACATCAATGCCCGGGCCGATGAGATGAACGGCGGTGTAAAGCTGGTGGGTTTGATTTTGCAAGCGCAACAACTGTGCGATCGCCATGTCGATGCTGCCTGGTTTTCCGAGGATACTTGTGCCGATCGCCGCCACTTGGTCTCCACCAATAACGAGTGCGCCGGGTTTCCTGAGCGACACTTCTCGCGCCTTTTCACGAGCGAGCAAAGCCGCCAGCGCCTGCGGTGTGCGTCCTTCGGTTTTATAACGGTCTTCATCGACATTAGGTTTTTCACAGGTGAAGGGATAACCCAAACGTTCAAGCAGAGCGCGACGGTAAGGGGAGGTGCTGGCCAAGACGAGATTCATGTATTGATTTTCTCCCAAACTTTAAGACACATAAAACGATCTTCTTCCAACTCCCACCACGGGAAGTCCAAGACACGATCGCGCGCCGGGGAGCTGTTTACTCCTGCGGCCACGCAACTCTTACAAAGTGTCATGGTGTAGAACTTACGATAGTAACGCGAAACCGCTTGGCGGCGAGCTTCTTTATCGCCCGCCGTTTCATGAAAAGTTTTAACGAGGCGACGCGCCAGTGCACCTAGCTGTTCGTTCAGTTGTTTGCTGTGAGGAGCTTCTGGGTTAAGTCCCCAGTCAGTTGGAATTTCAGGATGGGCGAGCGACATAGTTGAGTAGTCCGCAATGGTAAGACGGTTTCCCTGCAAAATCAGCATGCGATAGTTTATACTGAAAGTCGAGACAGCGTGGCATGAGGCCCGCTCGTAGAACATTGATGTTTATTTGAAGCCTATCGATTTTTTCAGCAACCCTGAGTACGCACTCATCATCCTCACATCGTCAGAGTTACGGTTCTACATTGGCGACAATGTGCAACTTGAATTGATCGAGGCCCGCGATGTGGTGATGGAATCTCATCCTCAGCGACAGGTGGTGGCCCACCGTCCATTGATGGAGCTCAAGCGCTTTGCACTCCATCTCTTACAAGTGCCGCGCTTGGCCCGCTTGCCGGTGGTGGTGGGTGGTGAAGAGAATCTCGTGAATGCCTTCGTCAAATTCTTCCAGCATCCTTATGGAGTGATTGCCCACACCTCAAGTGATCTCACAACACTTACCTGTCCACAGATCCTCAAGAGTGCTGAGAGCTTTCGTGTTAAAGTGCGCGAAGTCTACGTGGCTCATTTCCAGGATCGTCTTCGTACGCAGATGCGTGCGGGGCGTGTCCTCAGTGACATGCTTGAACTTGCCCGTGCGGCCGAAGAGGGGAGTATCTCACGCCTGCTTTTGATGCGCGCACCGGCGCCGTTAACGCCTGAAACAGAACTCGCTGCCACCGTCATTCGTGAGGGCGGCAAAGTGCAGTTGGTGCCTCATCAGTTGTTTCCTGAAGGTATCAAGATGTTAGGCGTACTACGAGGAGAATTGCATGCCCATTCACCGCTATTTGCAATGGACGCATAGTTTCGGTAGTGGTGTTTACATCGCTCCGGGCGCGCAAATTGTAGGACGTGTGGTCTTTGGTGATCATGTGTCGGTATGGCATAACTGCGTGGTGCGCGCGGACGTGAATTTCATTCGCATCGGTGAAAATACCAACGTGCAAGATCTGAGCATGCTGCACGTGACGGAAAAAGACGGCCTCACCATCGGAAAAAACGTCAGCATCGGCCACAGTGTGGTCATGCACGGCTGCACCATCGGCGATTCCTGTTTGATTGGTATGGGCGCGATTATTTTAGATGGCGCGATCATCGGAGAAAATTCCGTCGTGGCTGCGGGAACGTTGGTGCCGCCAGGAAAATCCTTTCCCGCGGGCAGCATGATCATGGGACGTCCTGCGCAGGTCACTCGCCCTTTGACACCCCAAGAGCTTAATAAGTACGGCAATCACTACAAGAGCTACATCGGATACAAGAATCAGTACCTAGACATGGAAACTTAGAACGCGCCTTGAAAGTAGGCATGCCCCGCCGAAAACTTCTCGCTCAAGTGCTGGCGCGTTTCCGATGAGGCAAAGTACAACGCAAACATCTCCGCGAAATTCTCTTCATCGTTTGAACTCTGATAACCGGCCGAAGCGCCGTAGAGAGTTTCAAAGGGTGTCGAGCCGTTGATCTCGGAGAACACACGGGTGTTGGAAAAATCCATCGTTCCATCACGATCTTTGAAGTAGCGATCCACTGTGTGGCCCACCTCATGCAAAATCAAATCAACCGAGCCGTGGCCGCGATGAATCGAGTTGCCCGCGATGATGGTGCCGTGGCGATTGGTGGCACCAGCGCCTGGGACTTCGCTCCAGGTACGGCCTTCGGCCCAGCCGCGAGGACGTACGTTGGCATAAGATTCCATCGCAGGGTGAGTGGTGACGTTATCTGCGACGACGTAAATCCCACGATTGCGTTGGCGCAAGGTGATCAGCAAGTTCACCGGCAGGCGTGAGTAGATGTCCATGACTTCGTTAAGTGCGGCTTCCCGCTCTTCAATCGGGAGCGCTTCAAACGAAGGCAGCATCTTGACACCCATAAAAGGCGTGAGTTTTTTGAGCGTGTCCTCTGACCAGCCGGTACCGAGCGAGTACTGCGCGAGAATTTCTTCCACGCGTTTTTCCGTCATCACCGATAACTGTGAGCCACCAGCGGCACGACGACGCTCGAGCGCCGCTTCGGCACGTTCGGCCTGACGACGTAACCAACCCAAAGCCCGCTGACCGAGGTTTTGGTCTTCATCCGCTTCCGGTTCAGCTTCTGGTTCGATTTCTTGTTGTTCTTCGCGCCCATTCAGTAAAAGCTCGGCAAGTTCATCGGCGATGTCGTCCGGCATGACGGGCTTGACGGCCCAGGCAGAAGAAATATTCACGGCTAGAATGAGGATGAAAAGTGTCTTCATTCCATCATGCTAGCTTTGATCTGGGCGCAGGGAGGCGACTGGGTATTTTTTTCATGGTTAAGGCGTAGAGTTTGTTACGGCGAATGCTATTTTTACTTTTTACCCGTGGCACGGGGCCGCCACATTTAATTCGACCTGGGCTAGTCGGCAATATCTTTTTTTGATGTAGATAGATTGCATACTGCACTTTCGCAGACAACACAGAAATCAATGTGAAGAATTTCATGCTCACCGTATTACTCGTGTCTTTCGCGACTTCAGCTTTCGCCGCAAAATGCAAGGTCTCAACAGGTTCAGAAGAGATCGAAATTATGATCTACAACGTGAAGACGCTGCCCGAGGCTGGTTTAAAGATCACTGATCTTGAACCGACCCGCTTGGGCAATAAGAACTTCTCGATCCAGATCATCGAGGGGTCAAAGTTACAGTTCGTTGTCCAGGAAGGTCGTCGTGGTGTCGAGTCGATAACGAATCGCACGCAGATCGTTGCGGAAAACAAACTGCACATTGGAAATGGCGGCGGTTCAATCAAGTGCCAATAATTTTTTTAAAAAAGGTGGTCTTTATGAAATTGTTAACTCTCGTCGTGTTCTCTTTATCCCTGTCTGCACACGCCGTTGAACTCAAGTCAGCCCAGCAGCTGTATCGCAGCTTGTCTCAAAATTTCCCTGATTCTGTCGAGTCGATCGGCGGCCTTAGTACCATGATCGACTTCCAGGAAGTCATTTGTGCGCAAAGTAGACAAGCGGTGGGTATGAAGTACGGCTGCTACGGCCGCATCGGCAGTCAAGCTTCGGTCGCGCAAGATCAAAACAGTGGGCTCGCGAAGGGACTCTACATGGCCATGAAGAAGTCCGGAGCCGATAAGGACACCACCTCAGAGCCGGGTACCATTTACTTGAGCTTCAACGATCTGAATTGCGCTCGCCTGGAATGTAAATCGAGCCAACCGGAAGATTGTGAAGGCGTGAAGGTCGAATACAAATGTTCTGCGAAGTAGCCTAGTGGCCAATGACTCCCAAGTTGAATACCCCAATCTGTCCTAGGGTCGGGGTATTCGCGATGGTGCGATCTGGGGTCTGTGCCTTCTCGAGATTCGCGCGTGTGCTGGCGCAAGATACGAACATCAAACTCAAAGTAACCAACAGTAATGACTTCATGGGATCCTCCCTCTAGGGCCCTTCCAGGGCCAGTTGGGACACAATGCTTCACGAAGTATGCCAAAGTCTTAGGTCGGAATTTCAGGGGATTGTGTAGTTTTGGAGACAAAGCGCACCCCCGAAGGGGTGCGCAAAGGTCTATTTTCGAAGGTAAGTATAGCTTTTCAGGCAGTCCTCATAAAAATCAGTAAGATCCACACCGTCCCGAGGACGGATCTTACCGCGCTTCACCTGTTGGTCGATGTTCGACTTCATGGTCTGGGCCATAGTCTCAGGATTGTACTGGAGAGTCTTCAAGACCTGGTCCGCACGGTTTCCTGGAATGATTTCTTCGATGTAAAAATCAGTCGGGTCGTCATCATCGCAGAATACATGCACTTCGTTCAAACGACCGAAGCAGTTGTGCATATCACCCATGATGTCTTGGTAGGCGCCGGTCATGAAGAGACCGATGTAGTAGTCTTCGCCTTCATTGAGTTTATGCATCGGTACTGTTTGTGACGGACCGTCCGGCGAGAGGAAGCAATCAATCTTGCCGTCGCTATCGCATGTGATGTCTGCGATGCTGGCGAGCACTTCCGGCTTTTGGTTCAAGCGATGAATCGGCAACACCGGAAGGATCTGGCCAATGCCCCAAGTGTCTGGCGCGGATTGGAACACGGAGAAATTCGAGAGGTACTGCTGTGCCATCTGGTTGCGCAGCATGAGAATTTCGTCCGGAGCGTACTCGTCTTTCTTAGAATGTTCGATCACAGCGCGCGAGATCTTCCAGAAGAGTGTTTCCACTTTGGCGCGTTCTTCGAGATTCAAAACCCCGAGCTTAAAGGCGCTTTCAGTATCTTCTTTGATCTTCAAGGCATCAGAGTAGACGTCTTTGTAGTTCTTTTCAGTGATGTCACCCGAAATGTCGCGGATGTTGGCCACGAGCACATGCTCGTTCATTTTTTTATCCGTCGGCAAATCCGACTTTCCAATTTCGATAGCACCGAACACGTTGGTGATCACGCAGGAGTGATGAGCAGTCACCAAACGGCCAGACTCAGATACGATATTTGGATGCGGGACATCCTCCAAATCACAAGTCTGCTTCAAGATGTACACCACGTCGCCGACGTAGTCTTTGAGGGAGTAGTTAATCGAGCCGGTGCCGTCGTAGTTCACGCCCACGCCGCCGCCGACATCGAAGTACTCGAGCTTCGCGCCTTCTTTGACAAGCTTACAGAAAATGCGTGAGCCTTCTGTGATCGAGTCTTTGATGGTGCGGATATCTGGAATCTGAGAGCCGATATGGAAGTGGAAGAGCTTGAGGCAATGCTCTTTGCCAATAGATTTACAGTGGCGAACCGCTTGAAGAATCTCAGGAATGGTGAGGCCGAATTTGGCGTAGTCGCCTGAAGAGCCGGCCCATTTGCCGGTCGATTTTGTGGCGAGCTTGGCACGCAAACCGATCATCGGCTCAACACCGGTTTTCTGCGCGAGATCCAAGAGCTGCAAGAGCTCCGAGTACTTTTCAACTACCACGATCACTTTACGGCCGAGCTGGTTACCCAAGAGAGCAAGACGCAAGAAATCTTCGTCCTTGTAGCCGTTCAAAATCGTGAGTGAGTTTTGGTTGGTGTTCATCGCCAATGCGGCGATCAATTCAGGCTTCGAGCCGGCTTCGAGACCGTAGTTGAACGGAGCGCCGGCATCGACGATCTCATCGACTACTTCGCGCATCTGGTTCACTTTGATCGGATACACGCCCGTGTACTGACCGTTGAAACGGGCTTCTTCAATGACGGCACGGAATGTTTTGTTGATGTTGGTGACTTGTGAACGAAGGATGTCGTGAAAGCGGATCACGGCGGGGAAAGCGAGCTTCTTCAGCTTCATTTCCTCGATGACTTCCATCATGTTGATACGTGGACCGTTGGCATCTTTGTTGGGAAGAACACAGAGATCACCGTTGTTGTGAACGGCGAAGTAGCCCTCACCCCAACGAGAAATTTGGTAGACCTCGTCGGCGGCTTCCGTCGTCCATTCTTTGAAGGAGTCGACGTTTTGAAAACGCGTGTTAGCTTGCGAGTAATTGGGCTTCAAAGAGAGGTCTCCTCGTCATAAAAGTCGGCACACAAATGTATGCCGACTTTATAAGTAAGACCTGCATGAATGACAAGGGCCGTTAGTTGCGGGTGCCACCTGTATCGAAGTAGCCAGCGTGGTAGCGATCCGGGCCGCTGTTTTGGCGTTTAAACTCGCCTAGGTTTCCGCCTTCCTCAATAGGGTGACGGGCCGGGGTGGCACAGGCGCCGAGAACGATGGTCATTAGAACGAAGAGTAATGCTTTCATGGGATCCTCCTTGTGTCGTCTCCAAAGCTTCATGCTTTGGGGAGTCCGTATCCTTGGACTCCCTTGTTGCCAGAAGTTATTTCAAGAGTCGTGCCAACCTAAACCCGCTTTTAGGCGGGTCTCCAGGCGCAAGTTGCGCCCTGGAGCCGGTGCCTTTTCGGGATGCATGGGGCCAAAGATGGCGTTATATAGGATTTATTTACTCAGGATTTGATTATACATGCGCTGGTCATCCATCGAGAGAGGCTTGATGGTTTCCACGTTGGATTTTTTAATCCCCTTACTGCGAATCACGTCGTCATGAAGCCGTAATTTGAGTGCTAGCATTTTGCCTATGGTAGTCAACCAAGCTGGGAAGCTTTCTCGAATTTCCACAGCAGGAATCTTCACCAGCTTGCACGGCCCTAGAGCAATGATGTCCGCGCCGCGAGGCTTGTTATCAAAAAATGAGAGCTCACCAATGTATTCACCCGGACCTAAGGTCGCAACAGCGGTGACTTGGCTGCCTTTGCGAATACACACTAAGAGTTCGCCCGATTGGACCACATAGAGATCGGTTTCGATGTCACCTTCCCGGCACAGCACATCGTTTTTTTTCAGCTCGATATCGTAAGTGTTCATCGTGTCCTCACAGTTTAAGCATTTTTCGCAACACCACGGCGAGGGCCTTGCAGGCCTTCTCGTAGTAAAGATTCTGCGGATAGATCTGGTCAAAGAACGTCGTGTTTTGGCGCCAGTCGGCGTCCACCATATCGGCAAAATCGAAGAGCGTGACTCGATGTTCACGAGCGACTTTGCGAATGATGTTGTTGGTGACTTCATTGGCACGCCAGCCCTGACAATCGAAGGCAGCCGCTTTTCTTAGCGCATCCTTGGCCTCTTCGTGGCGACCAATTCTTTGTGCGACTTGGCCGTAAAGAAAGAGCACCTCGGCATTGGCCAGCGTGTTTTCAGCCAGGGTGCGCGAGCGAGGGTAGGCGGCTTTGTAGTCTTGTTGGCGTATGAGTTCTCGAATGGCGGCGAGCTCCAGTCTCGATTCACTCGTGCTGGCCACAGAACAACTTTTTTTCGGAGGGATGTCGAGATTCACAGGGGCCGTCATGAAAATAAGCACTACATCTTGGTTGCGCGAGAGCTCTACCATGCGTTCAAGTTCAATCTCAAAGATGCGATAGGAAAGCTCGAGACGCGATTGGTACTCAGCTTCAGATATCTCGCGGGTAGGAGCATCACTGGGCTCGTCAGGTAGCACCTGTCGCACTAATGGATCGTAGATTAAGCGTGCCGATTCAGGCCACAACATCAGAAGAGTGCGCCAGCGATCATCGGCGTAACGTTCGAAATTGCGTCGAATAGTGGGGATCTCACGGGTCAGAAATTTTTCTTCCACAAGTTCTTCAGAGCCCCCGGTGTAGAGCATGATCTTAGGCCACTTTTCCAGATTCTCGAGCACGCGCAAGGTGCGGTGGAGTCCAGAACGCTCGTTAGCGATGACACCGGTCTTGAGAGGTTTTGAGAGCCCGGTGGAAATCTCAAGGGACAAAGTTTCTTTAAAGAGCCCGAAGCGCGCGGCCATCCGGTCACCAATAATGAGCAATGGCGCATCAACCACGATTTTCTGACCCATGGCCGGAAGAGTGTAGGGTGAAGGAATCACACCCTCTGGGTTGGTTTGGATACGCTGCCAGACCAGAAAGCCAACGACGGCCAGCGTTCCCAGGGGCAGAAGGATAAGGAGTTTTTTCAGCATCTTAGAATGAGTTTAACAAACGTAGGCATTTTGGTAAATGAAAGCCCAATGGAACGTTTTACTCCGGAACTCTTGGCCCCCGCGGGCAACCTCGATAAACTCAAAACCGCCGTGCTCTACGGGGCCGATGCTGTTTATTGTGCCGGTCAGGACTACGGATTACGAGCGGCCGCCGACAACTTCACCCGTGAAGAGCTGGCCATCGGTGTGGGCTTTGCTCATCAGCGTGGTGCCAAAGTCTATGTAGTACTCAATGGCTTTCTTCATGATGAAGATTTGCTCGAATTGCCCAGTTTCATTCAGTATCTTAAATCCATCTTGGTCGATGCTGTGATTGTGTCTGACCCTGGTGTGGCCTTGCTGGTTCGTGAGCACGGCCCGATCCCGCTGCATGTTTCAACCCAAGCTTCAGTGCTCAACCTTGCCGGTGTTTTGGCCTGGAAAGAGTTGGGCGCCACTCGCGTGGTGCTAGGGCGGGAAGTCACTGTCCACGATGCCGGCGCCCTTCAGCGTTTGAGCGGTGTGGAGATGGAGCAGTTTGTCCACGGGGCCATGTGCATGGCGTACTCCGGTCACTGCGTGATTTCAAACTTCACGCAAGGGCGTGACTCCAATCGAGGCGGCTGTGCCCATAGTTGTCGCTTTAGTTACGACATTCAATTCGAAGACTTCAAGCATGAGAGTTCATTTTTTATGAGCTCGAAAGACCTGGAAGGGCTCTCGGTGTTGCCGCGCTTTGTACAAGAGGGGATTGTTTCTCTCAAGGTCGAAGGGCGCATGAAAAGTCCGCTCTACGCTGCGACCACTACGCGCGTTTATCGACGCGCACTCGATTTTTGGAAAGAGCATGGCCACTGGGACAATGCTCCGTGGGGTGAGTGGCAAGAAGAGTTGCGTCGTCTTCCTCATCGTGATGCTACCGAGGCGTCACTGGTTGAACCCGCCGGTGCGGATTCTATTTTTGATGAGCGTGAACACGTCGACAGTGCTTGGGGCATGGCCGGCGTGGTGCTCAGTGCCGCTCCAGAGCGAGGAGTGCTGCTTGAGTGTAAACAGTCTTTTGATCAAGATGCACGTCTAGAAGCACTTACATTTGAGGGCGAGACCGTCACGCTCTCAGCGCGTGAAATGCTTGCTCCCGATTACACTGCACTGATTCGCTCAAAGCCATCGAGCTTGGTGCGCTTTCCTTGGACGCCGGGTTTGGCCGCGGGCCAAGTGGTGCGCCTGGGGAAAACGTTATGAAAGGCGCTGTTTATTTAATCTCAATCGATGAGCTGGCGCTCTGGAAAGACGTTGATTGCATCATCGCCATGAAAGAGTTTTCTCGTCGCGGGACGCTGGATTGGGATAGCGGCTGCGCTCTCGCTATCGCAGCGAAAGAGAAAGGTCTCAGTGTTTCATTTGAGTGGGACGCTTTGATGGAGGAGCCGCGTTTCCGCGACCTCACGCTCAAGCTCAAGAATTTTCCTGCTGTCTTTGATGCTATTCGCGTGCGGGATGCCGGTGCAGCTTGGTGGGCACGAGAAAACCTCACGTGTGATATCCATTTGCTCCTTGAAGCCGGTCATCACAATCAAATGGCGATTGAATCTTGGAAGCAGCGCCTTGGGACTCGCCTGACTCGCATTGCACTTTCGCCGGAATTACCTCTCCCCGTCATTCGTCAATGGCGCCAGCAACTGGGGCTTCCGCTAGAAGTCATGGCGCTTGGGCCGCTTCTCCTTTTTCATTCGCCACGACCGCTGCTTTCGAGTCTTGCCAGTGCTCCTGAGGGAAACGAGTGGAAGGCCACCGGCGCCAGCGAAGAATCACCCCACAAAGGTTTTCCACTGCAAGAGAATGCTCACGGTACGTTGATGTTTCATCCCAAAGATCTTGGTTTGTTGGAGCGCTGGAGTGATATGCAAACGGCCGGGATTGACTTCGCTCGTATTGATCATCGCTTGCAAACATCGGTGGCGACGTTGGTGGCCAATTTCATTTCAAGGCCCGGAGATGAAACACGTGAAGCGCTCAAGCAGGCATGGAACACAGATTGGATGCGCGGCTATTGGGATGTGAACAAGTCTGATGTGCTCTTCAACAAACTCAAGAACCAGCACCTGGGCCATGATGAGCGTATCTGCGGTGAAGTTCTCGAAGGCAAACGTGAATCGTGGCTTGCGATCCGGGTGCGAGGTCCGGGCCTCACTCGCGGTGCCGATCTCCGCGTGATCAACCCAAAGGGCGAAGAAAGAAGTTTGAAATTGTCTTGGCTAAAGGATGATGCGTTTAATTCTGTGGAAAGCTTGAGTGAGGGGCAGGTGGGTTTTATTCCCTGGAGTTCCGGTGCTCCCTCGCGCAGTAAATTACACCTAACTTAGACTTTAACCTTCGCGTTTGTTTTGCGCAGACGTTCCGTGAGAGTTTTCACTAAACCTTGGAACCATGTCGGTTGA